>CAZNZI010000251.1:0-11518 GCA_964577475.1 uncultured Rhodospirillaceae bacterium | reverse complement strand
GACAACCAGCTGCCGAGGATATCGCGCGCCGCTTGCGGGCTGGTGAGCGCTGGCGACATGACGAGACCCGAAGCCTGGCAGAATGTCGCATAGGCCGTCAGATCGCCGATCATCGATGGAGGCAGTCCGACGCCCCATGTTTGGTTTGTCAGCAGATCGGTGAGACACCAAGCCGGCGAAGTGTCGAAGACGATGTTGGTTGCCGAGCTTGGCGGTTTGACGATGGCAGCGACCGTTGCGAAAGGCGTCACCGACGCATCGGGCGTGACGTAGGTTGTCGTCCAGCTTTTCGCATGGTCGGGAAGCGCGAAGTCTTCAAGCGACGCCGCGATACCGCGCCCCATCACCTCGAAGTTGAAATTGGGCAGGTTCGGCGTCGCGCCGAGCCCCATCCGCGCGACATTGAAAACAGCCAGCCCGTTATAGCCCATCGCCTTGTCGGCATGAGCGCCCACCATGTAGCTCCATGGCGCTTGCCCCGAAGCACCATTCTGGATGGTGACCGTACCCGCTTGGGGCGGCGTCTCAGGCGCACTGGTGGTAGCCCATAGCTTCGCCACGCCCTGAATGGGTCCGACGCACATGCCATAGGAAACGGTGGCGCTATAGGTGTAGCTCGCCGATTGGCCTTTGACCTGATTGCCGCCGCCGAGCCCGCCCTTCCCGCCTTTGCCGTCCGATGCATTGGCGGTGGCCGCTGCATCGGTGAACAGGATCAGATTGCCGGGGACACGGTTGGTCCCGAGCACAACGGCGACGGGCGTGCCGTTGAGCGATGTGCTCGCCTGCCCGCCCAGGTTGGAGATGTTTTGAGGCGCGGCCGCATTGGTTTCGCTATTCGCGCCGCCGCCAAAAAAACTCATGAGTCGGAGTCCTTCGCCCATGGCGAATAGAAGTGATGCTCGCGCGCACCATCGCGCTTGTCGAAACGGAGCGCCGGCGGAATCTCGCGGTCTTCCATAACGCCGATACCTTGTACGGCGTGGATAATGTGCGGCCAGGCGATGATGATCGCACCATGTGCCAGGGCACGGCCGATCCGCCACAGAACGAAATCGCCAGGCCGCGGCGCATCGATTTCGGCGGCGACTTTCAGAACGCCCGCGAGATACCGTTCGTCGCCGCGATGCAGATGCCAATCGGGCGGATAATAGGGAATCGCCTGCCGCGTGATAACGCCAGCCTCGGCGTAAACGGCGGCAGGAAACATCAGGCAGTCGCAGCCGACCCCGCGCACCGATGCGGCGGAATGATAGGGCGTGCCCAGCCAGCGCCGTGCCTCGGCGATCACCACGGTGCGCTGCACCGTTTCGGCGGCCATCAATAGGCCGTCTCCGGCGGCGGTATGAACGGCATCGCGCCGTTGCGGGCGGCGTTGTGGAAAATCACCTCGCAGGTTGCATTCGGATTGCTGGTGTTGGTGGTGAAGTGCACCGTTGCCGACCGGCCCGAGTCGGCGAACGAGAATGTGTAGACATTCCCTGACACCACATACTGGCCCGTTAATGGGCTTTTGTGGCTGGCCGATATGTTGACCAGGGACTGCCCGGCGTGCGGCCCGTCGTTGAAGACGACACCCTGATCCTGATAGCCCACCGCGCCCACGGCGATATTCGCCTTGGGATAGACGGCCGGTTGCGTCGCCGGGTTGGTATTGCCGAGATTGGCCTGCGGCGTGAAGGCCGCGTGGCCCGGGCCGATCGTGATCGTCTGCCCCGTGGTCGCGGACGCTGCCGTGTGGTCGCAACCTGGTGTCGCCGAAATCGTGTCACCGGTGGCCGGTGCGAAAGGCAGCGGCGTCGCCAGAACCAGTGTCCCCGGCACGAAACTGCGCACCTGCCGTTTGAGTCCCGCGTTCAACCCGCTGGTGACGGTGACAACGCCCAGATCGAAATAGCCGGCCGCATTGCCGAGGCTGCACGGCACGGTCGACTGCGTCGCGCCCGCACCGACGGTACCGGTAACGGCGAAGCTGGCCAGATCGATGCCGCAATCGGGATCACCGAGAGTCCAGCGGCAGCGTGGTCCGTAGATCTTCGCCGGCACCTGCATGTCGAGCATTTTGAGCGGCGAGTTGACGGTCAGCTTGACGCCGAGCCGGTCCGGCATCACCTGGCCGACGCTACCGAAGAACCGCGGCAAGACACCGACAAGGACGCCGTCCGAAAGATAGGCCCAATCCATCTGGAGCTGCGCACCCGAGAGAAGGCCGGCGCGCGCGGCCTGCCGGAACGGCACGCCGTTTATGGTCATCTCGTTGTCCGGATCGATGCCGACCGTGACCGAAAAGGTGCTGGCCTCAAGCCCGCGCGTGACCTTCCATTTACGGTCGCCACCGATACGCATCACCGGCAGAAAGGCGTGTCCACCCGACACGATGGCCACCTGCCACGATGTCCAATAGAGGACATCGCCATTGACCAGGCTGATCGTGTAGAGATCGGCGCGCTGGTACTGACCCGACGTCATCAGGGCGCGCAACTCGTTCGAAACCGAAATCACAACACGCTCACCAGTTCGATCTGCTTCAGTTCCCAGAGCTGGTGCATGAACTGCGAGAACTCGGCCAGGTCGGCGGCAAAGCGCACGGGAAAGTAATAGGAGAAATCCGCCTTTACCAACTTCGCCGCGGCTGGCGCGGTCGTGAAGGTGATCAGGCCCGGCGCCGTCGAACCCCAGGCACCGATCGTGTAGGTGCTGGGCTCCATCGCGATGTTGTCCACATAGACTGTCAGCGTCGCGCCGAGATTGGGCGCACGGACCGGCTCGACGAAACCGCCGAAGGTACGGATCAATTGAAACGTCTTCGTGCTCCCATCGCCGGCGCCGAGCGGTTGTCCGACGACGGAGCTGTCATCGGGATCGGCGTAGAGGAAACTGTCGAATTGGCCGAGGCGTTGAAGGAAAAAGCCGGCCAGGATCTGCAATTCCTGATAGGCGAGATCGGCACGCAGGATGTCGTAGGTGAGCTTGAAGTGCCATTTCGGCGCGGCCCAGAGCGCGATGCGCGTCTCCTGCCCGTTTACGGCCGTGCGCACCAGCGAGGAGAATTCCGGTTGCTTGTCCACCGACCAGCCAAGGCCGGGCAGTGCTGGAAATACGGACGTGCTCATCGCTCACCGCATCCGTGGATTGCCGTTACGCCAGGCGCGATGCAGCGCCTCGCCCACGGCGGAATGATTGTCGATCAGAAGTTGCCGCACCGAGCGTGCATCCATCGCATGGACGTGAACGTGCATGTCGGGTGCGCCGCCTTTCGCGTTGCCAGTGAAGAAATCGCGCATCGGCTCTGCGATATGGGCCGGCAACACGGACTCGCGCGCATGGGCCATCAGCAAGGTGTCGCTGGGTAAATCCCAGGCGCCGCCCTTGGCCGAGACGAATGCCAAATACGACGACGCTTCTCCAAAGGCGGCCATACCGGCGGCCGGCGCGGCTGCGAGTCCTGCGGGTCCGAGCGAAGCGGAGTCGGCGAATGCGGCGGCGCCGGCAATGGCGGCCTCGGCGATGATGGCGCCGATCGCATAGATCTTGAGAGGAACCAGGGCTTCGAGCGCCGCCGCGGCGTCGGAAGCGGTGCGAGCAGCATTGCCTGTTTCCGTCGCACCGGTCTTTGCCGACTCGAGTCCCAGCCATTGCGCGAGCATGTGGACCAGACGTAAGAGAAACCCACCCGATTGCGACGCCTCGGCGGCGTCCCGCGTCGCCGCGCCGGCTTTGCTGGCCGCCGTCTTCTTGTCTTCGCTGAAGATCCAGGCGAGCAGCCCCTGCTGAGTCGTTTTGGCCGTGGATTTCGCGGCGGTTTCGTCGCCGAGCAGTTTGCTCTGGAGAAATTTGGCATCTGCTTGCAGTTCCGCGGTCAGCATCGTGTGGATGCCTTGCGTCACCGCTTTCTGCCAGGTCTGGGTTCCCTTGAGCAGACCGCTGATCATACTCTCGAAGCCTTTTTCGACCGGCGCGAATGCCTTGTCGAGAGCGCTTGTCGTGTCCTTGACGCTCTTGGTCACCTTGCCGGTCTGACCGCCGATATTCGCCAGCGCTTTGCCCGTATCCTCGGCCATCTTGCTGAGTGCTGCGCCGGTGGCCGCAGAACTTTCGGTGAGCCGACCGAGCGAACTGACGATCTGTTTGAGATCGTCGTCGATCCCCTGCAGACCTTGCAGCAGCTCCGAAGTGTCGGCGCTGAAGGTGGTCATCAGTTCGGGCATCGAGGCCTCACGATCCAGGGTCGATCAATCCGGCGGATGGCCGCCGGTCATGGCTTGGACGAAAGTGGCGAAATCACCGCGCGGCTTCGCTTCCGCGGCGGATGCGGTGAGCACGGACGCGATGAGGCGCGGCAGCGGCGGCGTCACCCGCCACGCGGCGATCAGCGCCTTATAGCGGGGCACGGTGAGGCGGCCGACCTGGTCCCAGGTCCAGCCCGTATCCGCGACGAGACGCGCATAGAGCGCGTCCCAGTCTAGCGCGTCTTGCGCGCGGCCTTCGCCGTCCCCGCCAGGGCTTCCCCCACTTGGTGAAGCCCCGACACTTCGGCGATCACCGGGATTGCCGCGAGGATCTCACCGAGGGTGGTGCGCTGTTGCGCGAGCTCGGCCGCTTCGATCTGGCCGGCGAGTGCCGCGCCGATGATCTCGCGCGCCGCCTCGAGCCCGCCGTCCGCGAGCCCATGCTTCAGCTTCGCGAAAGCCGGCAGGATTTTCTGCAATTGATCGAATGTGAAGGGCTCAACGGCAAACCGCCGCCCGCCCAGGGTGATGGCTGGGGTGGTCATAGACGTCCTGAAATGGAATGGGATTGAAAGAGCCGGATCGCGGCGACCCGGTAATGTCGTTTTGATCTATCGCAGACGGCTTTATTGCAACACGACTTTGTCTTTATTGAGGCGATATCGGTATATTGGTCGAATGATAGAAAGCGAACGGCCTTCAGAATACGCAACTCCACCTCGTGGCCGGCGCGCCGTGATTGCGTCCGCCTTCGTCCTACTGATTGTTCTCCTGGGATTGGTTCTGTACGTCGCAACTCACACCGAAGTTGTTTCTTCCGTGAGGATGGAGAAAATTCTCCGGTAGCGGCACTTTGAATAGATCCGTCTCAGCTCGCTTCGCTGAAGCTCCACGTAAATACGTTGCCGGCGGCATTCGCGAAGGCTTCGAAATCCATTTCGGGAATGGTGAAGTCTTCCTGCTTGGCGTCGAGGCTGAGCTTTGACGAGACGCAGTTGAAGAGCGTGAGATCGGCCTTCTTCAGTCCCGAGGGCGACTGGTAGCTGGTCTCGAGCACGAGCTGAAACGCCGGCTGCACGCCCATTTGCGGATTGACAAGCGTAAAGCTCTGTCCCGTGCCGCTGATCGTGTACTGGTAGCTGAGCAGCACGGCCGCGCCCGCATCGGCGGCTGCGAAAGTGTACGTGCCGGCGCTCACCGAATATTGCCCTGCGGAAGGCGATGAAGCGACGAGCGTGAACGGCAATCCGGTCGCTGCATAGACGACACCGAGATCGGTGACGAAGGCCGCGTGATTGGTGACCTGGATCGTGTAGGCGGCGCTGCCGGGCACCGCGCCCGCTTCGGCATTGGCCACCGTGGTCTGGCCAGCATTCGCTGTCTGTCCGAAGAAGAGATCAGTGAAGGCGCGGCCCTGGATCTGGCCGAATTTCGCCTTACCAGTGATCTTGGCCTTGCCGCGGGCGACGGCCAGTGGGAACTGGTATTGGCCGTAAAGTTCCTTCGACGCGGCCGAGAATTCGACACTGGCCTCCTGCAGTGCGCCAAATTTGACCGGCGTGGCGTTGGCCACGTCATTGCGCACGCCGAACAGCGTGCCCGAACCGAACGTATAGAGAGCCATGGAAACTCCTTCTCAGGGAATCAGCATCTGAATGGTGACGATGGCGGCGGAGCGTTCGCCCTGCGGCGCCTCGAAGACTTCGATCGGCCCCTCGATCCAGGCGTGGGACACGAGACCGCCGAGGGTCTGCACATCGGATCCACCCGGCGGCGCGAGCTTCGCCTCCAGCGCATCGATCAGCCCGTTGAGCACAATGCCGGCCGCCGTGTGGCGATCCGGGTTTGCCGCATAAAGAAAGACGCGCGCACCGAGCTGATGCCGCGGCGGCTGGCCCCGCCGCTGCTGCGTGGTCTGGCGATCCACGGCCATGAAGAGGGCCGGCAGTTCGGCAGCGCTCATCTCGGTGAGGAAGCGCACGCGGCGATCGGCCGTTGCCACCGCGCCCGCCGTCTGTAGGCCTTGGAGCAATGCGAACAGCGCGCCGTAACAGGTTTCGCGGGTCATTCGTCGAGTGCCTCATCGATGGCCGCCGCATAGGTGTCGCGAGCGCCATCCTGCATCGCGTCGAACGGCCCGGACAGGAAGTGACGTGCCGGGATGTCGGCCTGGCGCATATGCGCGCGCACCAGAACCTCGCGGGGCGTCATCGGCTTGCCGAAGACGACCGATTGCAGACGCAGCGCTTGGCGTACTTGCTCGCTGCCCGCAAAGCCCTGATCGATCACGCTCGCATAGGGCAAGTCGCTGCCGAGCGAGACGGTGACGCCCGTACCATCGGGATCGACCGATGCGGCGAGCGAGTCGCGCAGCGGCCCATCAGGCAACAGCGCCGACGCCGCGTCGATCAATTGCTCGACCAGTTCCTGGCTCGCGCGCAGAAGCGACATCTGGACCGCGTCGCCCATCGCGGCGAGGCGGTCGCTCACCGAATCATCGGTATCGACTGTGATCACAGGGGCACCACGCGCTTCCAGCCTTCGAGGATCGTCGCCACCGCGGGCGGCATATCTTTCACCACGAAGCTGGTCGTCTCGCCGGCCAGGCCTTTGCTGGCGACGCCAGTCCGTTCCATCTCGCGATAGCGGAAGGCGGCGAGTTCGATGCAGGCCTGCTCGATCTCGGGCGGCGTGGTGGTGAAACCGGCTGTGTAGGCGAGCTGCACATTGGCGAAGCCGCGTATAAACGCGACGGCGTTGAGATAGAGCATCGTCGGTGTGAAGTAGAAGCCGGGTACGGACACCGCATCGCCAGCGGGAATGCTTTGCCCGTTCACGGTGACGTTCGCCACCGCCGTCACCGGCGTCTGCGCGAAGGCCATGCGCTGCGCTCCGGTGCCGTCGCGCGTCTCGGTATAGCTCTGCGCGGCGAAAGCGCGGTCGCACCAGGATTCGATATAGGCGCTGGTGGCCGTGATCAGCCGCGCGAGCAGCGCCTCGTCGGCATTACCCGTGGGCAGGCCCAGCCAGGCCTCGAGATTGGCCAGCGTGGTGAGATCGGATGAGGGCATGGGATGTCCTGAGACAATAGGATGATGTCGGCGCACGCGAGCGCAGCGCAGCGATCGGTGCGATACGACGATTCTTTTTTGTAAGGCGGCGGGCGCTATGTCGGGCGCGTCAGATAACCCGCGGGATCACCCTTTGCTGATCCATTTCCCACCTGGCGTTGAATGCTCATCTGTAGCATCCGGATTGGGGCTGGTAATCGGCTTCCCGTCGGATGGAACTTCGACCCAACCCATTTCGTCCTTCAATTCAGCGAAGCATGTAGGGCAAATCCACTTATAGCCCGCACCATGCTCGTATTCGCTGGTGGTTGTGTAACCCTCGGTCAGGTAACCCGGATAGTCGGGATAATTCGCGAAAGTGGCGTTGCAGCCGTTGCAGTGATCAAAATCCCACTGCTTGCTCCATGGCTCCCATGTTCTCCGCTGCAGCTTTTGGCCCTTGATATGCCACGCGGCAAGCGCTCGCCAATCTTCGCTCATTTTACCCTCACGCGATCAGCTCCCCCGCTTTTGGTTCCAGTGTTCCGTCGGGCATCCAGCGATAACCCTTGCCATTAGGAGCCCCATAGTCCCAATGCGGCGGGATGGGTGGAGGATGATCTGTGTTGTCGCGGAGCCATTCACCCGTCTCAGGATTATACCAGTTTCCGGTCTTGTCGCCTGGCTTGCTTCCCGGCCGGCCTTGCCATTGCCATCCTTCAGCGGGCGGTTTAAGCGGGTCGTCCGGAAACTTGTCGAACGGCGCTGAACCCAATTCGGATTGACGGGCGGACGCGCGAACAGTTCCGGTGGCAGTTCGCCCGGCGTAACAAGCTCCTGGACATATTGAAGCAGACCGCCGGACGCTGCACCGCCTCCGCTCGTCCATTGGCCGCCATCTGGATTGCCGGCCGGAACCCGCGGTTGATCCGGGGCGTACTTCGCGAGCCGCAGACCATCCATCAACTCGTACGGGGTGACCCCGGCGTCGAGCAGCTTCTCGGCACAGAACAGGCGGAAGGCCACCCGCTTGGCGATGATCGTCATCGGTCCCAGCGTCAGCCCCTCTTCACCCAAGCGCGGCCGGGTGACGAAACGAGCCATGCGTCCGGCTCGCTCGATGCGCCAACCCGCGCACAGGGTGTCGAAAGGGATCATCGTTTGGCCTGGCGGATCTGTTCAGTCGTTGGCCCGGTTGGCGATCACAACGGCATCACGCGCTTCCACGACTCGAGGATCGTCGCCACCGCCGGCGGCATGTCCTTCACGATGACGCTGGTCACCGCCGTCACCGGCGTCTGCGCGAAGGCCATGCGCTGCGCGCCGGTGCCGTCGCGTGTTTCGGTGTAGCTCTGCGCGGCGAACTTGCGGTCGCAGCAGGACTCGACATAGGCGCTGGTGGCCGTGATCAGCCGAGCCAGCAGCGCCTCATCGGCATTGCGTGGGCAAGCCCAGCCAGGCCTCGAGATTGGCCAGCGTCGTGAGATCGGATGAAGGCATGGGATGTCCTGAGGCAATAGGAAAGCCGTCGGCGCTGCGCGACGGCGCAGCCGATGGCAAAGGCTCTATAAGATTTCTTAGACTGCGCTACCCTTGGCGCCCGTCAGGCCAAACCTTGACGATGGGCTTGTCCTCGGGCGGAACTTCCACCCACTCCATCGCGTCCTTCAGCTCGTCGAAGCAGGTCGGGCAGACCCACTCGTAGCCTGCACCATTTCTGAAGGCACTGGTAGTCGTATAGCCTTCGTGAAGATCGGCGGGATCGTTCGAAAACGTCGCCCAACAGCCCGAGCAGTGGTCGTGATCCCAGCGCTCGGTCCATTGCTTCCATTGCCGCCTTTGGAGTTTTTCTCCATGGATCGAATCAGCATTGTTGACGCGCCAATCGTTTTCCATTGCGCCCTCACGCGATGATGATCACGGGCTTCGGTTCAAGCGTTCCATTCGGATACCACCAATACCAGTTTCTGTCTGGCGCTTTGTAGTCAAGATGAGGTGGTTTCCCTGGGGGGTGTTTCATATCGTCGCGAAGCGACTCGCCCGTTTCCGGCTTGTACCAATTTCCGCCCTTGTCTCCCGGCTTGCTTCCTGGGCGGCCCTGCCATTGCCATCCTTCTCCGGGCGGCTTCGTCAAGTCGTCAGGAAACTCCTCAAACGGTGCCTTGGGAATCCAATTTGGATTGATGGGCGGACGCGCGAAGAGCTCCGGTGGCAACTCGCCCGGCGTAACAAACTCCTGGGCGTATTGGAGCAGACCACCGGAAGCTTCACCGCCTTCGCTCGTCCACTGGCCGCCGTCCGGATTCCCGGCGGGAACCCGCGGTTGATCCGGGGCATACTTCGCGAGCCCCAGGCCCTTAACCAGCTCACGCGGCGTGACTCCGACGTCGAGTAGCTTCTCCGCGCAGAACAGGCGGAAGGCGACCCGTTCGTCGGTTTCGATTCGCTCCAAACCGCCCTGTGCCAGAAGGATCGGCGCCAGCGCAGGGTTGCGGCCCGATAGCGCCTTCGAGACACGGTGCAGCGTGTCGGTGATCTGTGGTGCCGCCGGCCGCCAATAGGCAACGGCGAGCAGCGCCAGGACTCGCGCCTCGTCGATCGCAAGCGCAGGTTCGCCCCAACGATTGGCAACCCGCTTCGCGATGACCGTCATCGGACCCAGCGTCAGCCCCTCTTCGCCCAGGCGCGGCCGGGCAGCAAAACGAGCCATGCGTCTGGCCCGCTCGGCCCGCCAGGCCGCGCACAGGGTGTCGAAGGGAATCATCGGACCGGATCGGTACGCAGATGATCAACCATTGCCGATATTGGTGATCACGCCGAAGGCGGGCGGGAAGTAGTTCTGCAACACGCCGTCGCAGTAGACGCCGTATTCATAACGGCGCGCTTTGATCGGCCAGGCGATCTGGTAGTAGTCGCGGCGCATCCGCATCTGCAGCACGTTGGCGACACCGCTCAGTGGATAGGGCAGCACGTCCGTGTCGAACAGGATCGTGCCCGGCGGCAGGTTCGGATGCGGGCGCACGGCGATCGACTTCGCGCCGTCCATGCTGAACTTGTTGAGATAGCTCGTCACCAGGTCGCCGCCCTGGATCTGTCCGGCATCGGTTGCGATCACAAAGCGCTGTGCGGCATTGGCGGAACCGGCCAGCACCTTCTTGGTGATGTTCTTCTGCTCCTGGCTCGACACCCAGATGGTGGTGGGCGAGAGACGGTAGTTGTCCCAGAAGGCCTGCAACGCCGTGTCGATTTCCACCACGCCGCCGACACCGTCGGCAGTCAGCGGCGTGCCGGCGCCCGCGGTGCCCGTCGCCTGAGTCGCGATGTAAGCGTTCGAGCCGGTCTTGGCGATCTGCGCGAGCAGCCCGTCGAACACCAGTGCGTTGGTCGAGTTGTCGGAGGTGCCCAGCGACGATGCGGTCTGCGTGCCGGCGGCGGCCGCGGCGATCGCCACCGAGTTGATGGTGGTGATGGCGCCGATCACTTCCGAGCCGGCCGTGCCCCAGAACCAGGCATAGGCGACCGCGCCCTTCACGGCGGCAACCGTGGCCGCGATCTGGTGCGTGGCGTTGCTGTCATTGGCGGTGGTGACGGTGCGGTTGGTGGAGAGTTTCGCCGCACCGCCGCCATAGGAGTCGGTGGACGTGTCGGCATTGGTACGGCTGACCGCGCCGCGGATGCCGCCCGCGACCGAGCCGGTGAGATAGCCGTCGAGTGTCAGCGCCGCGCAGATCACCGAGTAAGTGGTGTTGGCGGCGAGCGATCCGCCGGTCGTGACATCGCTGAGCGTCGGCTGCGGCGTGGTGCCGAGCGCGACCGAGGTGTTGCCGCCCAGGATCACCTTCTCTTCGCCGATCATCAGCGCGCGCAGGAGGCCTTGGGCGGCCAGCGCCTTGAGATCGGTGAAGCCGTCAGCGGCATAATCGGCTTCGAAGGTCACATAGTCTTCGAGACCAAGGCCGCGATAGGCGGCCATGTAGTCGGCGGTCGAAGTCGCCATCACGCCGCCGCGGTTGCCTTCCGACACACCGACGGCCAGCGCGTTGACGTTGATGCCGGTGACCGCTTTCCAGTTGGCCTGGATGCCGCGGCCGGCGCCGACGCGGGCGATTTTGTTGCGCAGCGGCGTCACCACCGGATAGAGCGCCAGCGCGCCGTCCTGCAGATCGTAGTAGGTGAGGCCGGTGGTGGCGGAATTGCTCTGCGCGAAAGCCTTGCCCAACACCTCATCGGTGATGGGCC
>CAZNZI010000250.1:0-3580 GCA_964577475.1 uncultured Rhodospirillaceae bacterium | reverse complement strand
GCGAAGCATCGCGGGCTTTAGCCTGAGGTCTCGCTAAGCCATACACCGATAGCGGCCCCGAAGGACGGCAGCTCGCCAGCCTAGTCCTTCGTCGGGCCGCAGCCCTTTCGGACCTTCGAAAGGTTCAGACGTTCGCCGGCCAAGCGCCCGGCACGAACACCGCCTCGTCCTCGCCAGGCCAGGGCGGCATTGTCACGCCGACGATGCCGAGCGAGTCGTTGTCTGCCGCGCGGAACTGGAACGCGGTGCCGACCGGAATGGTGATGCTGGTGCCGAATTGTACCGGCACGATCTCAGCGCGGCCATTCTGCTCGCGCCAGATTTGCCCCTTGCCCGAGACGATGAACCACATCTCGTCGACGGTGCGGTGCTTGGCTGCTTTCGTGACCTGGCCGGGATGGAGCGTGAAATGCGCCATACTGCCGCGCGCCATCTGTTGCAGAATCCGGACCTCGGAGCCATCGGGCGCGAGCACGTCGTAAGCGGCGGGCAGAGTCTTGGTGGCGAAATCGGGCATGGCTTGTTTCCCCCTATTGCGGACAACTAGTCCAATGGACTACATTGGATGATGCCTGACAGCAAGCTTGTTAGTGTTGTCGAGACACCGGAGTTCATCGCGGCGACACGCAAGTTGCTGAGTGACATCGAACGTGTCGCGCTGGTGGATCATTTGGCCCGTAATCCGAAGGCCGGTGATCTGATACCGGGAACCGGCGGGGTTCGCAAAGTGCGATGGGTTTGGAAGGCCGAGGTAAAAGGGGCGGTGCCCGGGTTATCTATTTCTACCACAACGAAAGCGCCCCGCTTTTTCTCCTCACCGCATTTGCAAAAAACGTTCGATCGGACTTGAGTCAGGCGGAGCGCCACGATTTGCGGATGATCACGAAGCTGCTGATCGAGAGTTATGGAAGAGGTAAGCGATGAGCAAGACGACAGTGCAGAGCATTCGTCGTGGGCTAGATCAGGCTCTGGCCTATGCCCGACATGAAGCTGATCCGCGCGCTTATCGCGTTCACGTGCCGAAGGATGTCGATGTACGCGCCATCCGCTTAAAGCTCGGGATGACGCAAGAGCAATTTGCTGGCGAATTCGGATTCAGCGTGAATACGCTTCGGCACTGGGAGCAAGGCAAGCGGCGGCCGGAAGGCCCGACGCGCGCTTATCTCGTGGTTATTGAACGTGCCGCCGGGACAGTGCGGAAGGCGCTTCGCGCCGCCTAATCAATTTTCGGTTAGTACCTTCCGCAACGCCGCCGGCTCCGCAATCGGCAGTGAACAGCTTTGCCCGCGGCAGACGATCGCCTGGGCTGGGCCGGGTTTCACGGGCGGATAGCCTTCCGGCAATTTGTCGCCGGGGGCGCGGTGGACGATCACCAGGTTGGGGTCGCCGGCACGCGCAGCCTCGCGCAGCAGCGCATCGCGGTCAGCACCTGGCGCGCCAATCACGGTGACGCAGACCGCGTTGGCGAGAATCTCCCAGGCATTCAGGAGCGCGCCCATCGAAGGGAACTGCCGGCCGATCTCACCGGTGAAGGCGGTGACGGTGGTTTCGGCGCGCTGGCGATAGGCGTCGTTGCCGGTGATGTGGAACAACCGGGCCCAGGCTTCGGCCATCGCCGCGTTGCCGGACGGGTGGGCGTTGTCCATCGCCGATTTGGTGCGCACGATCAGGGTGGGCGCATCGTCGGCGGTGAAGAAGTAGCCACCCGCGGGGTCGTGGTAGTGGCGGTGGGCTGTCTCCATCAAGGCCTCGGCCTTGTGCAGGAAACTCGTTTCGCCGGTGGACTCATAGAGGGCGATGGCGGCGCGGCTCATCTGCGCATAGTCGTCGAGCATCGCGTCGGGCTGGAGGCGGCCCAGGCGTAGCGAGTGGTGCAGCCGCACCTCGCGGTTGGACTCCGAGCCGGTCATATGCAGCACGACCGCATCGAAGGCTTTGCGCGCAGCAGCCAGCCAGTCGGCGCGCTCGAAGGTGAAGGCGGCTTTCGCCAGCGCCGCGATCATCATCCCGTTCCAGTCGGCCAGCACCTTGTCGTCGCGGCCCGGCCAGACGCGCTTGGCGCGGAGCTCAAGCAGCGTCTTGCGGGCGCCGTCGAGTTTGATCTCGTCGGCCTCGCCGATCTTGGAATGTTCGTGATTGCGGTGAAGGATATTGTGGCCTTCCCAATTGCCGTCATTGGTCACGTCATAAACGCGGCAGACCAGCGCGGCGAGATCGGCGGGTAGCGCGGCTTCGATCTCGGGTTTCGACCAGACGTAGAACTTGCCCTCCTCATGTTCGCTGTCGGCGTCATAGGAGGACGCGAAGGCGTCGTGCTCGGCCATCATCTCGCGCAGCAGCCAACCGGCCGTTTCGGTGACGCGCGTCTTGTAAAGCGGATTGCCGGTGGTCTTCCAGGCCAGCGTGAGAAGTTCGGTTAGTCCGGCATTGTCGTAGAGCATCTTCTCGAAATGCGGCACCAGCCATTCGGCATCGGTCGAGTAGCGCGCGAAACCGCCGCCGAGATGGTCGTAGATGCCGCCCTGGGAAATCCGCTCCAGCGTCAGCACCACGGCGCGACCCATCGATTCGTCGCCGCGCCGGCAATAGCCGCGCCACAGCATCTCGAAGAGTCCGGTCTGGGGAAATTTCGGCGCGCCCTGGGTGCCGCCGTGTTTGGGATCGATCATCCGCACCAGCGAACCGGCAGCGATGTCGAGCACAGTGTTGGTCAGCATCTCGCCGCCCGACGGCTGTGCGTTCTGGGCGAGGCCGTTGCGCAGGGCCTCGACGTTGCCGGCCACATTGTCGGGCTTGGTCTTGAAGGTGTCGGAAAGCGCGGTCAAAACCTGCGAGAAGCCGGGCCGTCCGTAACGCGGTGACGGCGGAAAATAGGTGCCGCCCCAGAAGGGCTCGGCGGCGGGGGTCAGGAACATGGTCAGCGGCCAGCCGCCATGCTCGCCCATCAGGGCGAGTGCGGACTGGTAGATCGCATCGATATCGGGGCGTTCCTCCCGATCGACCTTGATCGGGATGAACAGGTCGTTCATCAGCTTGGCGATGGCCGGGTCCTCGAAGGACTCATGGGCCATCACATGGCACCAGTGGCAGGCGGCATAGCCGACGCTCAGCAGGATCGGCTTGTTCCCGGCCTTCGCCTCGGCCAGCGCCGCTTCGCCCCAGGGCCGCCAGTGGACCGGGTTGTCCTTGTGCTGAAGCAGATAGGGGCTGGTTTCCTGGTCGAGCAGGTTGCGGCTCACGATCATTCCTTGGGTTCTGGCCCGGCATGTGGGCGCGTCCGGTTGCGGACCCGCGATTCGGTGCTTAGTTTGTCATGGTCCGCCGGTATTACAACCGGCCCAGATATGACCGATTGGGGTCCCCGATTGGAGTGGTGGGAGGTCCGGCGTGAAGATCAAATTCGATATCGATTGCACGCCGGAGGAGGCGCGCGCCTTTCTCGGCCTGCCTGATGTGGCACCCTTGCAGGCCGCGATGATGGGCGAGGTCGAGAAACGGATGAAGGACGCCCTGGAGGCGATGTCGCCGGAGGCTCTGTTAAAGACCTGGCTGCCGGCCGGCCTGCAGAATCTCGAAGAGA
>CAZNZI010000249.1:0-3311 GCA_964577475.1 uncultured Rhodospirillaceae bacterium | reverse complement strand
AGACCCAGGGAAGCGGCAAAAATGATGAAAGCTTGTTTGCGCATGGCGTCACCATTGGATATTGATGTCCGCCGCCCTGCTCTTAGTATTCGATAGTATATAAATTCCGTTTCACTATCTTATACTTGGACGGCGACGACGAGATACCGGTACGCCGCCAGGCAAATGCCGTACATTAAATAGTTTTTCATGCTACCCCTTCCGTTTCTCAGGACGGGCGCGCCTTGCTTTTGACACATTGATGCAACAAATCAGCGACTTGGGAGACAGTGCGGTTCGCACCGTCACGACAGACGAGTTCTAAAAGTCGAAACGGATCTCGGGTCAGGCCTGACAGGAGATGTGCGAGCTGGATTGCGGCCCGACGCGGGCGCCCAAAACCTAAACGCTAATTTAGTGGGAATGAAATCCGGGCATGGGTATCAGCTTTGACGATATCCAGCGAGGACCGAGGCCGGTGCGGATCATGTCATTGTCGGTGAATCAGGATTCTGCACTTGTGCCGCCTCCCGCCCAATCACTTGCCGAGGTACCGTCTCCGGAACCGTCGCGCAAACCTGCGGCGATCCTGCTGGTCGAAGACGACCTCGAAATCGCCCTGAATGTGTCGCGCGATCTGATCCACCGCGGTTACGCGGTCAACCACGCGGCTACGGCAGTAGATGGGCTGGCACAAGTCCGGCGCGGCGACTTCGATCTCCTGATCATCGACCGCATGCTCGATGACGCCGACGGTCTGGTGATCATAGAAACCATGCGCTCGGAGTCTTCGACCAAGCCGGTGATCGTACTCAGCGCCCTGGGCGAGTCGCATCAGCGCGTCCTCGGCCTCCGTGCTGGTGGCGATGATTACCTCACCAAGCCTTTCGATCCTGAAGAGCTCGCCGCCCGTATCGAGGCCCTGTTGCGCCGGACCCAGACCGTGCGCGAAACGGACTTGCAAGTCGGAGCGCTGCGGCTTGATCTGATCGAACGGCGCGCCTGGCGGCTTGAGCGCGAGATCGATCTTCTCCCGCGCGAGTTCAAGCTTCTCGAATACCTGATGCGGCATCGAGACCAAGTTGTCACGCGCGCGATGCTGCTCGAGGACATCTGGCAATACAAGTTCGTGCCGGAGACCAATCTGGTCGACGTGCACATCGGCAAGCTTCGCCGCAAGGTCGACTACGCCGGGGAACAGCCGATGATTCTCAGCGTTCGCCGCGCCGGATTCATGCTCAGTGCGCCTGCCTGAACTCTTCCGAACGTCGATCTTCCGCCTGACCGCCTTCTTCGCTCTTGGTTCGGCGGTATCGTCGCTGATCTTGTTCGGCTTCATCTATTGGCAAACGGCCATCTACGAAAAAGCGCGGATTGGCCGCCTGCTGGGCCAAGAAGCGCAGATCATTGCCAGTGAGCCGGATGCCGAGGTCCGGCTAGCCGTAGAAACACGTCTGGAAAGCGACGTCCACCGCGCCACGTTCGCCGCCTTGTTCAATGCGCAGAAAGGATATGTCGCTGGAAATCTGTCCAGCATGCCGGCCGGACTTCCCATCGATGGCAAGGTTCACGATGTCGCCGTCGATCGCAATGACGATGCATTCGACGTCTTCGAAAGCATTCTGGCCGTCGCCCATGAATTGCCCAACCATCAGATCCTGGTGCTCGGCCGCAGCATCGTCGAGCTGGAAAACCTGCGTGGCGTAGTGACACGCTCGCTTCTATTGGGCGTCATCCCCGCGGCTCTTCTCGCCCTTCTCGCGGGGCTGTCGCTCAGCGTTCGGGCGCAGCGGCGCATCTATGCTGCCAACCAGACCGTCACCCGCATCATGCGTGGAAATCTGCGCGAACGCTTGCCCGTCAAGGGCAATTCGGACGACTTCGACCGCCTGACGATCAGCGTCAATCGGATGCTCGACGAAATCGAACGGCTGGTGAATCAGGTTCGCGGCGTTACCGACAATATCGCACACGATCTCCGAACACCGCTGACTCGCATGCACACGCGCCTGGCCGCCACGCGCAGCGCCGGACGCGACCCGAACGACATCGACGACGTGGTCGATCGCGCCTTGACCGATCTCAACCTCACGCTCGGCATCATCACTGCGCTGTTGCGCATTTCCGAGATCGAAGACGGGCGACGCAAAGCTGCATTCGCAATCGTCGATATGGCGGAGGTTTTGCGGACGGTTGTCGATCTGTACGAACCCGTGGCCGAAGAGAAAGGTTTGCGCTTCAACGTCGAACTCGCTGTTATGCCGCCCGTCAGCGGTGATCGCGAGCTGCTGATCGAAGCGGTCGCCAACTTGATCGACAATGCGATCAAGTACACACCGGCTGGTGGGACGATGACAGTGAGGACCCATAACGGCAACGATCGCCTCGTTGTCGAGATTGCCGATAACGGTCCAGGGGTGCCAGAGACCGAGCGCGAAGCGATCTTCCAGCGCTTCTACCGGTCCAAGGGCACACGGCATATCGACGGCCATGGCCTCGGCCTGAGCCTGGTTCACGCGATCGTCCAACTGCACGGGTTTTCCGTGCGCGTTCGCAACGGCGGGCCCGGCGCCATCTTCGAATTGATCTGCCAGACGCGACGCGAGCAATCCGCCGCGTGACTTTGATCAAGGCAAAAACTTCGATTTTACGACGCCAAAAACTGTAATGAAAGTGAAATACAGAAGTCTAAAACTTGTTTTAATTGCTGGGGCATCGCCTGAATCGCGATATAGCGCATCCATTCCGCTTTCTTGGGGAGATGCGCGGTGTATCATAACCGTCACTTACTTTCTAAATACTGCTCAAGCCGTATCGTTCTCGGCGTTACCCTTGCCATAACTACCGGATTTATTACGCAGACCGCATTCGCACAGTCCGCGCCGACGCAGCGGGAAATCGAGACGCTGCAGAAACAAATCGATGCCCAACAGGCGCAGATCACCCAGCAACAGCAGCAACTCGAGATGCTGAAAGCCCAGGCGCAGACAGCCCAGGTGAAGGCCGACAAGGCCGCCACCGTTGCAGTGCGGGCTCAAGCTTCGCAACCGGCCCCAAACAAGGACGGCCTGATCAGCCACAGCATTCTCTACAAAAGCTCGGCGGTCAGCCTGACCCTCGGGGGTTTCATCGAAGCCGCCGGCATTGAGCGCAACCACAACGAAGAAGCCGATATCGGCTCGTCCTTCAAACTCGGCAATGCCAATGGCATCCCGCTGCCGAATTCAGCCAACTACTACGGTTCCGAATTCCGTGGCACGGCGCATCAGAGCCGGCTATCGCTGCTGGCCCAGTGCGGCGAGGACATGAAGAACTATGCCGCCTATTTCGAG
>CAZNZI010000248.1:0-1648 GCA_964577475.1 uncultured Rhodospirillaceae bacterium | reverse complement strand
ATCATCTGCGCGCGATCGGATCGGCGATGGCCGAGCAGCCGCTGGTGACCGGCGGATCTGGCGTGGCTTTGGGCCTGCCCGCCGCGTATCAGAAGCTCGGCCTGATCACGCAGCTCACGCTGCCGCCCGATTTGTTCGCCGCCCCTCGGGGCCGTGCCGCGATTCTGGCGGGCTCGTGTTCGGCGGCAACGCGCGGCCAGGTGGCCGCTGCCATTGCCGCCGGCACGCCCGTCTTCCAGATCGATCCGCTGGCCGTTGCCGAGAAGCGTGTCGGCACGGCTCAGGTGCTCGATTGGGTCGCACAACAGAAGGGCGACGCTGTGCCGCTGGTCTATTCCAGCGCCGAGCCCGATTCGGTCAAATCGGTGCAGGACAAGCTCGGCCGCGATCAGGCCGGACATATGATCGAACAACTGCTGGCCGGTGTCGCGAAGGGCCTGGCCGGGCGCGGCTTCTCGCGGCTGATCGTCGCGGGTGGCGAGACCTCGGGTGCCGTCGTCGAGGCGCTCGGCGTGAAGGCACTAGCGATCGGTCCCGAGATCGATCCCGGCGTACCGTGGACGCGCAGCATCGCCGGCGCCGACCTCGCCCTCGTCCTTAAGTCGGGTAACTTCGGCACCCCAGACTTCTTCCTCAAGGCCTGGAAGCGACTGCGCTGATCGCCTTCCGTTCCGTGATTTTTCTGTGATGGATTGCGCTGCGCACAGGACAACGCACCCTTCCGCCACCTTCCGGCCACGGGCCCGCCACGAAACGCTGTGATCCTGCGGGGATCGCCGATGCCGATGCTCGGCCCGCCCTTTCAGGCAGGAGAAATCACATGAAGAAACTCACCGTGCTCGCCGCCATTTTCGCCACAAGCCTGCTGGCCGCCCCGCTCGCGCAAGCCGCCAGCGATCAGCAGCAAGCCGTCGACGAAGCCGCCCAGGTCGTCGAGCATCTGCGCAGCGGCAATGACGACATCGCCCGTCAAGCGCGCGATCTGATGCACAAGGCCCGCGCCGTGCTGATCGTGCCGGAACTGGTCAAGGGCGGGTTCATCATCGGCGGCCAGGGCGGGACAGGCGTGCTGGTCGCCCGCAGCGGCCAGAACGACTGGAGCGCACCCGCCTTCTTTATGATGGGTGCGGGCTCGATCGGCCTCCAGATCGGCGTTGAGATTTCCAAGGTGGTCCTGATCGTGATGAGCGACCATGCGCTCGACGCGCTGATGAAGAACAAGGTGAAACTGGGCGCCGAAGCCGGTATGGCGATCGCCACCGTCGGTGCCGGTGGCGAAGCGTCCACCACCACCCATGGCGGCGCGGACATCTACGTGATCGCCGAATCGAAGGGCCTGTTCGGCGGTATCGCAATCCAGGGCGGCGTGGTCGAACCGCGCAAGGAATGGAACGCCGCCTATTACGGCCCGAACACCACGACCCGCGATATCATCATCCGCCGCAAGGTCGCCAATCCCGGCACCGCCGGATTGCAGCACACGCTCGATATGCTCTGATCGACCCCATCAAATCTTGTGTCTCGACAGGCGCCGCCGGCTCGGTAGAGTCGGCGGCGCGTCAATTTTTTCGAGGCGGCCCCAAGGCTCTCAAAGTACAGTTAATAGGCGGCACCCGGAATATTTATCTTCCTTGCGGGAAAGAGGCGG
>CAZNZI010000247.1:0-5722 GCA_964577475.1 uncultured Rhodospirillaceae bacterium | reverse complement strand
GAATTATCCAGCGAATTCAGCCGTTAAGAACCGATTGACCCAAAGGGGGCGGGTCCCTATGGTGTGCCCCCTGCGAAGGTCGAGCCCGTAGCTCAGCTGGTAGAGCACGTGACTTTTAATCATGGGGTCGTGGGTTCGATTCCCGCCGGGCTCACCAATCGCGGTTCAGCACATCACCGGTTTTTCAATCCGTTCAGCATCCGCTCGGGTGTGATCGGAATCCGGCGCATGCGCGCGCCGCTCGCATGCTCGACGGCTGAAGCGACAGCGGCGGCAATGCCGATGATCGGCGGCTCGCCCACGCCTTTCGCGCCGAAGGGATTCGTCGCATCCGGATTCTCGAGAATCACGGCATGGACGCCGTAAGGCACATCGAGCGCGCCGGGAATTTTGTAATCCATGAATGACGGGTTCACGAGGCGACCGCCATCCCACACCATCTCCTCGGTCAGCGCATAGCCGAGACCCTGCACCACACCGCCCTGAATCTGGCCTTCCACCGCGCCGGGATTGATGGCCTTGCCGACATCGTGGATCGACCACGCTTCAGTGGTCTCGACCTTACCCGTCACATCGTCGATCTCCACCTCGGCCACCTGCGCGCCGAAGGTGATGACGCCGAGGTTGTGGATCGCCATGAACCCTTTGGCCAAGGTGTACTTCGGATCGAAATCGGGTGCTTCAAACACCAAGGCGCCCTGGCCGATGATCGGCCCGCCATGCACCCAATGGGCACGCAGCGAGATTTCCAGGAAGCTGAGCGTCTTGCCCGGGATGCCGACGATCCCGACCTTGCCGCCGGGCAGAAGCTCGATGTCCTCCTCGGCGCATTCGAAGAGTTCGGCAGCGTGCTTGAATATCTTCTGCCGCACCTCGTCGGTAGCCTGGCCGATGGCGCGGCCCAGCATGTAGGTGACACGGCTGCCATTGGTGCCCGAGTTGAAGGGCGAGGCATCGGTGTCGGGTGTCACCATATTGATGCGATCGACCGACAGGCCCAGCGCTCCGGCGCACATCTGCGCGATCACGGTGTCCGAACCCTGGCCGAGATCGCTGACACCGACATTGACGCTGACCGATCCGTCGTCGAGCAGGCGGACGATGGCGCCCGTACCCGCGAAACCCGACATATGGGCGACGCCCGCCATGCCGATGCCGCGCATCTTCCCCGGCGTGTTGTTCCCGCGCCGCCGCGTCCAATCGGACTCGCTGCGGGCTCGTTCCAGGCATTCAGTGAAACTGACCTTGTCCAGCACGCGGCCGTCGATCCAACGGTCGCCATCCCGCATCGCGTTCTTCAGACGGAACTCGATCGGGTCCATGCCAAGCTTGTTCGCCAGGGCGTCCATCTGCGATTCGCGGGCAAAGGTCCCTTGCGGATTGCCGAAGCCACGAAAGGCGCCGGCTCGCAGCTTGTTGGTATAGACGCAGCGGCCATAGCTTTTGACATGCGGGATGCGATAGGGGCCCTGAGAGAAATAGAGGGCCAGCATCATCACGGCGGGGCTGTCATCGACATAGGCGCCACCGTCCATCAGCACATCGAATTCCTGGGCGACCAGGGTGCCGTCCTTTTTGGCGCCGGTCTTGACGCGAATCCGCGACGGGTGGCGGCAGCGCATTGTGATCATGTCATCGGAGCGGTCGAGGGTCAGCCTGACCGGCTTGCGCGTGCGCTGTGCCAACAGCGCGGCGATCGGCTGGACGGTGAATTCGGACTTCGCGCCGAAGCCGCCGCCGACGCGCGGGCTCAGAGCGCGGACCTTCGACCGCGGCAGGCCGAGAACGTCCGAGACGCTCGCCTGGGTGCGGAACACGCTCTGGGTCGAGGACCAGACAGTGATCTTGCCCTCGGGGTCGACGTCAGCCAGCGCGGTCACCGGCTCCATATAGGCGTGATACTGCGCCGCCGTCTCATAGGTGTTCTCGACGATCACATCGCATTGCGCGAAACCGGCAGCGATGTCGCCTTTGACCAATTCGGCATAAGACAACACGTTCCCGTCATGGATCGCCGGGATGATCTTGAAGTAGGAGGCGTAATTCTCGTGGAGGAGGGGCGCGCCCGGTGCCATCGCTTCTTCGGGCGTGAAGACAGCCGGCAGTTCCTCATACTCGACATCGATCAACCGCGTCGCCTCGCGGGCCGTGGCGAGATCGACGGCCGCCACCGCGGCGACCGGTTCGCCCAGATAGCGCACGCGGCCGATCGCCAAAGCGGTTTCGTCGCGCACCAGCAAACCGATATGAACCGGCTTGATATCCGCCCCGGTGACGACAGCTTTGACGCCCGGATGCTTCAGCGCTTTGGAAACATCGTAGGAGACGATCCTGGCATGGGAATGCGGGCTACCAAGGATGGCGGCATGCAGCATGCCGGGCAGGACCATGTCGTCAGTGAATTGTGATTCGCCGGTCGCCTTGCCGCGCGCTTCGAGGCGCGACATGGTCGTTCCGATCGCGGCGTCGACGGCGTTCATTGGGCGGCTCCCCCGGCGACGCGGCGCTGACTGGCCAATCGTACCGCGTCGACGATCTTCACATAGCCGGAACAGCGGCACAGATTGCCCGAAATGCCGATACGGATTTCGTCGTCGGTCGGTGCGGGATTGGCGTCGAGCAATTCGGTCGCGCTGATGATCATGCCGGGCATACAGAACCCGCACTGGATTGCGCCCGCATCGAGAAAGGCCTGCTGCACGTCCGTCAGGGTATCGCCTTGGGCGAATCCTTCGATCGTCGTCACCATGCGTCCGGCGACACTAACGGCCAGGCAGAGGCAGGCACGCGCCGTGGCGCCGTCGATCATCACATTGCAAGCACCACAAACACCCTGATTGCAGGCATTCTTGGTGCCGGTCAGGCGCAGATCGTCGCGCAGCACATCGATCAGGCGATGGGCCGGGGAGACCATCAGGTCGTGGACCTCGCCGTTCACCGTCAGCGAAAGCGGCACCTTGGCGCTCATCGGGCTTTCTCCACCGCACGGCGCAACAGGCGCGGGACCAGTTCCAGACGGTAGGCCGCGCTGCCGCGCACGTCGTCGACCGGGTCGCAGGCCTCGACCAGAAGCGCGGCGGCTCTTTCGATGGCTTCCGGGCCGAGCGCCGAACCTTCCAACGCTTCCTCGGCGGCGCGCATGCGGACCGGCGTCATAGCGCAGGCGCCCAGCGCGATCCGGGCAAAGGAACAGGTGCCGCCGTCGCGCTTCAGCATCAACGCGACCGAGACCGTGGCATAGTCGCCGTCGACCCGCGCGAACTTCTCATAGACGCCCACCGCGCCTTGGGGCGGTGGCGATAGTTTGATGCGCGTCACCAACTCTCCGGGCTGAAGGACGGTGGACATGAAGCCTTCGAAGAAGGCGGCGGCCGGAACAGTCCGTGTGCCTTTCGGCCCGAAGATTTCCACCTCAGCCTCCGCCGCGACAATCGCGGCCGGATAGTCGCTGTTGGGATCGGCATGGCAGATCGCGCCACCCATGGTGCCCAGGTTGCGGATGGCCGGATGGGCGATCACCGTCGCTGCCTGGCGAATAACGGCAAAACCGCCGGTCAGGCGTTCATCACGCGCCACCGCGGCGTGAGTCGCCATGGCGCCAATCGAAACCGAGCCATCGCTCTCAACCGCGATCGCGTCGAGACCGGGAACGCGGCGCAGAGCGATCAGCGCGGTCGGCTCGACGAGACTGGCGTTCATCATGGCGACGAGGGTCTGGCCACCGGCGATGCAACGCGAGTCTTCGTGCTCGGAGAGCAGGGCGACCGCTGCGTCGAGGGTCTCGGGTTCAAAATAGGCGAAGCTCATGCACCGGCTCCGGCAACGACCTCGGCAAAGGCTTTGGTGAAATCTTCGGCCATCGACTCGGCCCGCTTTTTCATCATGCCCAAGCCGAACTTGCCCAGGCGTCCGAAGATCGAGACCTCCGAGGAATAGCGCACATCGGTCTTGCCGCCATCGACGGCGACCAGTTCCAGTATGCTCTGCGCACTGAGGCTGCTGGCCTTGCCGCCTTCCTCGCCGCGCGTCACGCCGACCCATTTGTGCGGCGGCGTCTGCTCGGTCACTTCGACCGTCATGTTGAAGGTGGTCTTGATCGGGCCCAGCGCCACTTTTACCGCCGCTTTGTACGCATTCGGTCCCGTAACCTCGACGTTCTCACAGCCGGGAATACAGGAGGCGACGCGCGCGGGATCGGTGATCAGCGGCCAGACCCGATCGGGTGGTGCGTCGATCACGAAATTTCCCTCGATCTTCACGACAGTCCTCTCCCCAATCCCCGTGCCTACAGTCTAGAGACAGAGGCTTCGCGGACGCTAGAGGCTTGAGCGATGTCGCCGTCGATTCCGCGGCTCAGCAATTCGCCCGGCCCGTAGCGCGAGAGCAATTCGTCCACATAGGCCTCGATCTGCTTCCAGCCGGTCTCGCGACT
Source organism: uncultured Rhodospirillaceae bacterium (assembly GCA_964577475.1). Lineage (GTDB taxonomy): Bacteria > Pseudomonadota > Alphaproteobacteria > Rhodospirillales > Magnetospirillaceae > JASHSH01. The sequence continues at coordinate 1,290 of CAZNZI010000247.1, read as the reverse complement.
GACATGGGAGCGCACGATGAAGGCGGGGCCCATGTAGAAACGTTCGTATTGGAGATGCCGGCCGCCGAACTCGCTGCCCAGCAAGTCCCAGGCCAGCTTGAACAATTGGAATTTCTGAGTGGCCGTCTTGGTGGGGGTGTCCCAATATTCTTCGAAGATCGCGCGCGTGTGTGGATCATGCAGCACCGAAACGTCGGCCGGCATCTGCAGCACGCTGCCGCCCGACAATTCGCGCACTTTCGAACAAATCTGGTCGTAGTGCTGGGTAGCGTAATATATCGCTGAATACATCGAGTGCCGGTTGAAGTTGACATAGCCGTTCGGCAGGGTCTCGAAAGCCTCGATCTGTCCGGCGATCAGTCCCTTCATCACGCCGTATTGGGCAGACAGATGGCCGAGATCGTCAGCCACCGCCGGGACACCATCGATCCCCATGGTCTGCGTGATGCGGCGCGCCAGCCCCAGCAGCAGTTTCAGCTTGGCCGCGTAGCGCACCGCCGCCTGATGGTTCGAGAGCGTGTGCGCCGGAGTCGTGAGATAGACCTGGCGGGAGAGGGCAATGTCGTTGTGGGTCAGCACCATTTCCCACGGCACTTTGACATTATCACAGATGACGACGCAGTCGCCCTCGTCGAAATGGTACGAAAGATAATTGTCGAACTCGCTGGTGGCGTAGCGCTCGAAGGGTTTGCGCGACCAGAGGCTGACACCCGGCGAGCCCGGCGGCACGATGCAGGTGATCGATTCGGCTTCGTGCCCAGCGGCGAGGGGGAGCAAGTTGCCGATCCAGATCGCGTCGCTGAATGCGGCGCTGGTGGCCAGCATCTTCATGCCCGAAATCGTGACGCCCTTGTCGTCTTCGGCAACCACCGACAGGCTTGGCACGCGCGCGGTTTCACGCTGTGCAATTTTCTGGTCGCGGGTGCCTTGCGGCGGCGCCACGGCATGGGAAAGGAAGATGTCGTTCTTGCGGCACCAGTCGTAGACGCCGAGCACCGTAGGCGAGAAGGTTTTGCCGCCGGCATCGAAGGCTTCCGGCTGCATGGCGGCGCCCGTAATGTAGCCGCCGACGAAATCGGGCGAACGGCCCATCAGGCCGAAGGTCAGGTCGGCGATAACCTCGTTGCACCGGCTGCGCCGGCGCAAATCGTCCTGGCTGCGCGGACGCAGGAAATACATGGCATGATGTTCGCCGTTCTCTTCATAGGAGAGCACGTCGCGCCACTTGTCTTCGAAGCGCGCGTCGTAGATTCGCGCGTAGGAGCGGGCAGCGTTACGGAATGCGGGATG
>CAZNZI010000246.1:0-3923 GCA_964577475.1 uncultured Rhodospirillaceae bacterium | reverse complement strand
GGCCTCGATGCCTTTCAGATAAGCCAGACCCAACCGGAATTGAGCGGGCGGGTAACTTTGATCAGCAGCCTGGCGGAGAATCTTGATCCCTTGCGTCGTCTCGCGCGACGGCATCGCGCCGACGGCATCGGTCTTGTTGCCGAGCAGCGCCAGCGCCCAGCGGTAGCGGCCTTCAGGATTGCCCTGGTCGGCGGCGCGACGGAACCAGTAGATCGCTTCGTCGAGATTGGGCTCGATGCCGTCGCCCTTTTGCAGCGCCACGCCGAGGGCGATCTGCGCATCGACGGAGCCTGCATTGGCGGCGACCGCGAACCAATGGGCGGCCTCGCCCACATCGATCGAACTGCCGATCCCGTCATGCAGCGCCTTGGCGAGCAGATAGGTGGCCTGCGCATTGCCCTGGCCGGTGGCGCGGCGCAGCCAGTTGATGGCGTCGGTGGAATCGACCGGCGTGCCGATCCCCTGCTGCTCCAGCTTGGCCCATTGCACTTCGGCATCGGCCAGGTTCTGCTGCGCCGCCTCGCGAATCCAATGGGCGGCCAGTTGCGGATCGCGCGGCAGATCCTTGCCGTCGAGATAGGCCATGCCGAGCTTCAACTGCGCCGGCGCATCGCCCGCGCCCGCCGAGGCGGCAAGCTGGCGGAAGGTTTCGCCGGGGTCGTCGCCCATCGATTTGGGCGCGATCTTTGGCTTCAGGCTCGATTGCGGAATCGACTGAGGGATATCGGGGTCGAGGTCCTGCGCGCGGCTCGCGGCAGGCAGCGCCACCGCGCAGACGGCGAGAACGAGAACGGCGAAGGACGGCCCGAGACGCACAGCAAGAAATCCGTCAGTCAATTAGGTCGGCAGATCAGGCTTTCGCGCCCTTGGCAATGGCATCGATCGCCTTGGCCAGCGTGATGTCGCTGTCCGACAGGCCGCCCGCGTCATGGGTCGAGAGCGTGATGTCGACCGTGTTGTAGACATTCGTCCATTCGGGATGGTGGTCCATCTTCTCGGCGGCCAGCGCGACGCGCGCCATGAAACCGAAGGCGTCCGAAAAGCCGGCGAATTTGAACTTGCGCGCGATGGCGTCGCGACCCTGAACCGGCTGCCAATCCGGCACCCCGGCCAGCGCCGCCTTGCGGCGGTCGGCGGACAGTTTTTCGACCATGGCGGTTCTCCGGTGAAGCAAAAGCGCGAGCCCGAGCCCGCGAGAGATAGGTATCGTCGGGAGACTAGGTATCTTGAGGACCCTCAGCAAGCCGCGATATCGTGGCAGGATGATGGCGTTCGGTCTGGTGCTAGAGCTGTTCACCGAGTCCGAACAGCGCCGCCAAAAGAGGCTTGTGCTTCCGCATGAAGGTTTCCGGCAATCGGCCGAGACGACCGCTAATGACCGTCCGCGCCAGCGTGGCGATCTTGTCGAACTGAACGCAGGATTGAACCTTCAGACCGGTGCCGTCCTGCGGCGCGATTGGAACGTCATAGGCGCCGGAGCGCCCTCTTGACGTAATAGCGAAAACAATGACGTCGGCACTGTCGTTGTCTACAGAAAGAACGAGTACCGGCCGCCGCTTGTCTGAAGAAAGATCGGTGAAGGGAAACCGCGCGAGAAGGACGTCACCGACCGAAAGTCTCATTGCGTTCCAGAAGATCGGTGTCGCGGTAGATGTCGGGTTCCTCGCTGAGATGGTCGAAGCCGCCCCCCAGCGCATTCATCTCGGTGATCGGAATTTCGTCATCGAGCGTGTCGACGACCACGCGCAACCGTTGATGAGGCGCGACACCCCGGCGGCCTATTTCATCCGAGAGCTTGTCGGCTTCGACGTTTTCGATGACGTAGCGCATGACGGCATTCTACATCGCTCTACGGTTTTCTACAACGAAGGGGCGAGAAGACGGACCGAAACCCGGTAGGCGACGGCGTTCGGGGTCCGCTTGGCGCCTGCGATAACCCGCGATATCGTGTCCATATGATAGCACGCCATACCACCCCACCCACCCTGGCCGAGATCGAACTGATCGCGACCGCCGAGTTGGATCACATTCCCGAGGCCCTGCGCCGCCATGTGGGCGGCGTGGTGATCCGCGTCGAGGAGTTTCCCGACGAGGAAGTCGAACGCGAGATGAAGCTGGAAAGCCCGTTCGACCTTCTGGGTCTCTATCGCGGCGTTGCGCTGCCCAAGCAGAGCCTGTTCGACGTGAAGACGCGGCCCGACATGATCTTCCTCTACCGCCGGCCGCTGCTCGACTACTGGTGCGAGGAGGAACTCGACCTGGCCGCCGTGGTGCGTCATGTGCTGATCCACGAGATCGGCCACCACTTCGGCTTTTCCGACGAGGACATGGAGCGGATCGAGGGCGAGTAGGTTCGACGATTTCCCCCGCAAAACTTGGGCCTGCGCCCACGGTTGACGCCACCCGCGCCAAGGCGGAAGCTTGGGGCAAATAAAAGCGTCACCGGGTGGAGGAAATCATGTGTTCGGACCATCTCGTTACGGCCGCGATGAAGAGCAAGATCGCCGCCTACGCCGCCGCGTTCCGCAAAGCGACCAAGAGCCCGTTCGGCGCCGATGACGAGATCGGCATGCTGAACCTGATGGACGCCGAATCGCGCAAGGCGATCATCGACCGCGCCGATGCGTCCAAGATCTTCGATCTGTCGATCGACAATTTCGTCGGCATGCCGGGCTGGTTCGGCGCGGGCGACCAGACTTATCAGATCTGGATGACCCACACGCCGGGCGGCGAGGAGGTCGACGACGTGATGAATGTCGGAAAGAAGGGCAACGAGCTGGTCGCCTATTCGGGCGATGCGATCTCGATGTACACCCACACGGGCACCCATATCGATGCGCTGAACCATTTCGGCTATCACGGCGAGATCTTCAACAACTTCAAGGTGAGCGAGAATCTCGGCAGCCGCGTGTGGAAGAAGGCAGGCGCCGAGAAGCATCCGCCGATCGTCTCGCGCGGGATCATGCTCGATATCGCCGCGATGCATGGCGTCGACATGCTGCCGCCGGCCTATGCGATCGGCGCGAAGGATCTGTCGGATTGCCTCAAGCACCAGAAGACCGAGCTGCGGCCGGGCGATGTGGTGCTGGTGCGCACCGGGCGCATCCGCAACTGGCCCGACAAGCCGAGCTACCTCACCGATCCGCCGGGCCTCAACCGCGAGGGCGCCGAGTATCTCGCCAAGGGCGGCGCAATCATGATCGGCGCCGACAATCACTGCCTGGAGCAGGCACCTTCGGCTGATCCCGAGAACTGGCAGGTGGTGCACACCTATCTTCTGTGCGAAGCCGGCGTGCCGATTCTCGAGATCGCCTATCTCGAGGAGATGGCCGAGGACAAGCTGTTCGAATTCGCCTTCATGGGCGCCTGCATCAAACTGCGCGGCGCGACGGGTGCCCCGATGCGGCCGATCGTGATGCCGTTGAAGGATTAGTACCCCTCACCCCCACCTGCGTCGGGCGCCCACAAACGCTCCAGTGGAGCGTTTGTAGCCCAAGCACCCGCAAGGGGAGAGGGAGTTCCTGGTGCACGTCCCCTCTCCCCTTGCGGGAGAGGGACAGGGTGAGGGGTTCAGCCTCACAAAATCTCCAGCACCTTTTCCGGTGGCCGTCCCAGCCGCGCCTTGCTGCCGGCGACGACGATCGGGCGTTCGATCAGGACCGCGTCTTTGATCATGGCGGCGATCAGCTTGTCCTCGGGCATGGCGAGGTCGAGCGAGGTTGCCGCCTCTTCCTTCTTGCGCACCAGATCGCGCGCCTTCATGCCCATCAGGCCCAACAGCCGTTTCAGTTCCGTGGCCGAGGGCGGCGTCTTGAGGTATTCGACGATCCGCGGTTCCAGGCCCTTCTGGCGCAAAAGATCGAGGGTTTTGCGGGACGTACTGCAGCGGGGGTTGTGGTAAATGGTCACATCCATGATACATC
>CAZNZI010000245.1:0-6355 GCA_964577475.1 uncultured Rhodospirillaceae bacterium | reverse complement strand
CGAGAAGGCATGGCCGAATTGCTTGGCGACCGAAGCCCAATCATTGCGCGCATTCCAGATCACGACCGGCGCGGTGCAGAGCAGGCTCAGAATCAGCGCCAGCCAGAGATGGATGCTGGCGAACCACCGGCGCAAGGATGGGAAGCCCAGGAAGGCAAGCAGCGCGCATGGGACCAGCAATCCCATCGTGTATTTGCTGATCATGCCGAGGCCGAAGGCGAGGCCTGCAAGATAGAGCCAGCACGCCCGGCCTTCGGCGGACAACCGGCAGATCGACCAGAGTGCGACGCTCCAGAACAGGACCAGCGGCACGTCGGGTGTCATCAGGATGCCCACCGCCCCGAACACCAAGGTCGCGTTGAGCCAGAGCACGGCGCGCGCCGCCGCCTCCCGCGAGGCCCAGACGCGCCGCGCCGTATCCCAGACCAGGACGGAGACGATGAGACTGGATATCAGCGCGGGCAGGCGGACGCCGATCGCCGTGTCGCCGAGACTGTGGACGCCACACCAGATCCACCACGCCACCATGCCGGGATGGTCGAAGTAGGAAAGCTGTACCGGCCGGGTCCACAGCCAGTAGTAGGATTCATCTGGCGAGATCGGCGCGACCGCCGCGACGACGATACGGATGACCGTCAGCGCCGCCAGCGCAGACAGGGTCCATCGTTCGATGGACCGCAGTGGAAGCGAAACCGGAGGGGGAAGTGGAGCGTTCATGACGGGACGGGCCAGGGGCGCCATTTGCCATGGTCGCCCCGGGGCCTGTCAATGTTTCTGGAGCGGACCACCGCGCTATCACCCTGAAATTGTTTGCAACCCGGGCGTTCGGGATTAAATTACGGACCGGCGGGGTATTGGTAGCCGGGGGGCGATGGAGTTGGATATGAAGCGCACGCCCTTTCTGAGCCTGATCGCCGTCTGCACCCTTGTCGCCGGATGCTCGACCGAGCGGACCTTCGAGCCCAGCGATCCGCGCATGAAGATCGACGGCTACTACAATGACGGGGCTGCCGATCGCGACATCAAGTTGAAGGTGATCGGCAACGCCTTCGGGGCTGACCCACAGGCATTCCGGCGCACGCTGGAAGCCGATTTGCAAGGAGGCGCCCCGGTCGGCCGGGCGCCGACCAGGCCGTTGCTCAACCCAGGCCCGTCGGGCAAACCGCTCTATCGCTTGGCCTACGCCTTCAACCAGCCGAACGACATCTATGGCAATGCGCTATGCCAGGTCGAGGAAACGCCGGCCACGCCGCCGTCGCCGGCCAATATCGTGAACGCCACCGCTGCGTTCTGCGTGGGCGGCCGGGCCGAGGCCTTTATCTCAGGCCAGACCGAAGCGAATGGGCCGGACGATGTCCGCTTCTATCGCCTGGTGCGGCAGATGATGGACAATGTCTTCCGGCCCGACGTGCGGCACGAAGCGTCGCCACCGCCGCGTCCGAAGTGACCCGTCACCCTGGTTTGCGGCCCGCATAGACCGCGAAGCGGCCGTCCTTGAACCGGCAATCGACATCGGCAAAGCCGGTCTCGCGCAACCAGCCGAGCTGAGCGTCGAGCGGCGCGCAGCGATCTTCGCGCATGCGCATCACGCCCGCGGCGATCTCCTCCTCGCTGGCGCCGGCAGCGCGGATATCGAGATGCCAAACGCGATCATATTCCGCGTCCAGCGCGGGTGTCGGCCCCGCGACCTGTTCCGCGTTGACGAAAATGCCGCCGGGGCGCAATGCCGCGAAAATCCGCTTGAACAGGCTCTGTTTGGCGACATCGTCGCAATGGTGGATCGACAGCGCTGAAACCACCGCGTCGAACGGACCGCCAAGCGCCTCGTTCGCATAGTCGCTCACGGCGATCACCGGCGGATAGGCGAGGCCCGACAGCCGTGTCCGCGCGCGCTCCAGCATCGCGGGCGCGATATCGACCAGGGTCATTCTGGCTTGGGGAAAGCCTTCGGCGATCCAGGCCGCCAGAAGGCCGGTGCCGGCGCCGAGATCGAGCACCTCGATCGCCTTGTCGCGCGGGAAGGGAAGCAGCGCCACCGCCGTCGCGTAGAAGCGCATGAAGCACGGCACCAGCTTGGCGCGCGCCGCGTCGTAGGTAGCGGAGGTCTGGTCGAATTTGGAGGCGATGACGGACGCGCGATTGACGCCCGCGGTGGACATGCTCATGTCAGCCCCAGAGATCGGGTGAGGGTGGGTAGATCAGCGCGCCATCGTAGCGCAGGCCGGGGTCGCGGTCCTGCGCCAAAAGCAGCGGCCCGTCGAGGTCGACGAAATCGGCGTCCTGCGCCAGAAGGGTGGCTGGGGCCATCGACAGCGAGGTCGCGACCATGCAGCCGATCATGATCTTCAGCCCTGCCGCCTGGGCGCGGCGCTTCATCGCGAGTGCCTCGGTCAGGCCGCCGGTCTTGTCGAGCTTGATATTGACCACCTGATAGAGCGCTCCGAGCTTGGCGATATCGGGCGAATCGTGGATCGATTCGTCGGCACCCAGCGGGACGGGAAAGTTGAGTCCCGCGAGTGCGCTGTCCTGGCCCGCCGGCAGGGGCTGTTCGATCAACTCGATACCGAGCGCCTTCAATTCCGTGCCGGCTGCTTTCAGCGCATCGAAATCCGCGCCCTCGTTGAAGTCGACGACCAGCCGGGCTTTGGGCGCGCCGGACCGGACGGCGCGAACGCGCTCGAGCAAACGGTCGTTGCCGAGCTTGATCTTGAGCAAAGGGCGATCGCGGGCTGTACGCGCGGCCGCTTCCATGGCCGCAGGCTCATCGATGCCGATGGTGAAAAGAGTCTCGATCGGCCTGGGCAGCGCCGCGAGCCCGGCCGTGCGCCAGACGGGGATGCCGGACCGTTTCGCTTCCAGGTCCCAGAGCGCGCAATCGAGCGCATTGCGTGCGGCACCCGGCGGCATCACGGTTTGCAGCCCGGTGCGGTCGAGGCCATCGGCTATGGCGGCACTCAGTTTCTCGATCGCGGCGACGACGCCGTCGACCGATTCGCCGTAGCGGGCATAAGGCACACACTCGCCGCGCCCGATCGCGGCGCCGTCGTGAATCGCGGCGACGACCACATCGGCCTGGGTCTTGGCGCCCCGGGAGATGCGGAAGCTGCCCCGGATCGGAAAGGTCTCGCGGCGGACGACGAGCCGGCGCGTCATCCCAACAGGCGGTCGGCCAGCCGGGCGACGCCGGTGCGCACGGGATCGACCGCCGGCAGGCCGAACTCGTCCTCGGTCATCTTCAGCCAATGTTCTGCCTCGGTCGCGCTCATCTTCGAGGTGTTGGCGGAGAACCCGACGACCCGCGCAGTCGGATTGGTCAGCCGCGCGCACATCTCGTTGAGCGCGACGCATTCGCGCAGATTGGGCAAGGGCTGCTGCGACAGGCCGCGCATATGCGGCCGGTTGGGCTCGGTACACATCACGAGCGCATGGGCCTGCGCACCGTGGAGCAGGCCCAGCGACACACCGGCGTAGGAGGCGTGGAAGAGGGAGCCCTGGCCCTCGATCAGGTCCCAATGGTCGGGTTCATTGGCCGGTGCCAGCCATTCGGTCGCGCCGGAGATGAAATCGGCAACGACGGCGTCAACCGACACGCCCGAGCCTGCGATCAGGATGCCGGTCTGGCCGGTCGCACGGAAATCGGCCTTCACGCCGCGCTGTTTGAGTTCCTTTTCCAGGGCGAGGGTCGTGTACATCTTGCCGACCGAGCAGTCGGTGCCGACGGCAAGCAGGCGTTGCCCTTCGCGCGGTTGCCCGGAGCCGACACCGAAGTCGCGATCGGACTGGCGCACATCGAACAGGTGGCGTCCGAGGATCTTGGCGCGATCTGCCAAGGCGGGAACATCGGCGAGACGGTTATGCAACCCGGCAGCCAGGTCGAAGCCGAGATCGAGCGCCTTGAGCAGCGTCTCCTGCCACAGGCCTGAGATCACGCCACCGCGATTGGCGACGCCGATGACGAGCGTCTTGGCGCCGGCCGCCTTGCCTTGTTCCAGGCTGAGGTCCTTGAGGCCGAGATCGGCTTTGCAACCCGGCAGGCGGAGCTGGCCGACACAGTGCTGCGGCCGCCAATAGGCGATCCCGTCCGCCGTCTTGGCCGCCAACTGATCGGCGGCGTCACCCAGGAAGAGCAGGTAAGGGGTGGCGATGTTCATAAAGGCGGACTCCGAAGAACGTTCGTGGGGTGGATTGTAACGCCGAGTTGCTTGTGACCGGAAGCCGGCTTGGATTTCTGACCCATGCGACACGGACATGACGGGAGCGTGCGGACCGTGCTAGGAAGGGACAGCCACGACAGCATACAGGTCAAAGATGCGCAGTCGTTTCCTTCTCCCCGTCGCCGCCGCGCTCGCTCTCGCCGCCTGCTCCAGCGGATCCTCCAGTTCAGGCGATACCAACAGCGGTGTGGCCGCGCCGAGCTTCAACCAGTTCACCGATATTCCGCTTCCCGAAGACGCCCATATGGACCGGCACAACACGCTGGTGGTCGGTCAGGGCGAGAATTGGATGGGGCGGTTGGACTACACGCTCCGCTGGTCCAGCGCGCCGCAGTTGTTCGATTTCTACAAGGAACAGATGCCACGCTATAAGTGGCAGGAAATATCATCGGTCCGCGCTGCGATCAGCGTGATGACGTATCGCCGCGGCGACCGCATCGCCACGGTGCAGATCGAGGATAGGACTCTGGTGGGGGTCGAAGTGATCATCACGATGAGCCCGACCAATAACAATTCCGGTGCGTCGTCGAATAACGACGACTACCAGCCGCCGCCGCAGCCGAGCGCGGCGCCGAAGCCATCCGTCACCCAGGAACCCCTCAAGTAGAAAAGCTTGTCCATGACCGCCGCCGTTCCTCACGCCGGGCAGACCTGGCAGACCGAATCCTATGTCACCAATGCGGGTTTCGTCGCCGATCTCGGCGCACCGGTCATGGACCTGCTCGCGCCGAAAAAGGGCGAGCGGATCCTCGATCTCGGCTGCGGTGACGGGCGCCTGACGGAGAAAATCATCGCGGTGGGTGCCGATGTCGTCGGTACCGATGCATCGCCGGACCTGCTCGCCTCGACCACCGCGCGGGGGATCAAGACGGTCCATGCCGATGGGCATGCGCTGCCCTTCAATGCCGAGTTCGATGCTGTCTTTTCCAATGCGGCGCTGCATTGGATGAAACGGCCCGCAGAGGTGATCGCGGGGGTCAATCGTGCACTGAAGCCGGGCGGGCGTTTCGTCGGCGAGTTCGGCGGCTTCGGCAACGTGGCTGCGATCTGCACCGCGGTGATGGCGGTATTGGCGCGCCGCGGTATCGATGGGCGCAAGAGCTTCCCATGGTTCTATCCGACGCCGAAGGAATACACGGCGCTGCTCGAAGCCGGCGGATTCACCGTGCGCGAGATCATGCTGATCCCGCGTCCGACGCCGTTGCCGACGGGCATGAAGGGCTGGCTCGAGACCTTCATCACCCCGTTCATGAGCGGTCTGTCTGCCGCCGATCGCACCGTCGCGATCGACGAGACCGTCGATCTCCTCGCCAATGCGCTGCGCGATACGGAAGGCAATTGGATCGCCGATTACGTGCGCATCCGTTTCGCGGCCATTAAACGATAACGAAGCCAAAAGACGCGCGGCTTGCCGAAAGCGGCCGGGAAGGGTAATGAGGACTCTCCCAGAGGGACCGGGCCAGGGAGATTCGTTGCCGTGTCAGGACTTATTGAAGTGGGCGCTCTGCGTGTCGCGCCGCAACTCTACAAATTCGTCAACGATGAGGCGCTGCCGGGCACCGGCGTGACCGCCGAACATTTCTGGCCCGCACTCGAATCGATCCTGCGCGACTTGATGCGGACCAATCATTGGCTCCTGGCCCAGCGCGATACGATGCAGAAGCAGATCGACGCCTGGTTCAAGTCGCGGCGCGGCAAGGCTTTCGACGTCAAGGCGCACCGCGCCATGCTGACCGAGATCGGCTATCTCCTGCCCGAAGGCGCCGACTTCCAGATTTCCACTGCCAATGTCGACGCCGAGATCGCGACCACCGCCGGACCGCAGCTCGTCGTGCCGGTGATGAACGCGCGCTATGCCCTCAACGCCGCCAATGCGCGGTGGGGCAGCCTCTATGACGCGCTCTATGGCACCGACGCGATCGCCGAGGACGACGGTGCGACCCGCGCCGGCGGCTACAATCCGAAGCGCGGCGAGAAGGTGATCGCCTTCGCGCGCGCCTTCCTCGACGAGTCGACGCCGCTGAAGGGCGCGAGCCATGCCGATGCCACCGGCTACGCGGTGGTCGACGGCAAACTGTCCGCCACCCTGAAGAACGGCAAGCAGGCCGGTCTCGCCGCTCCAAAGCAATTCGTCGGCTGGC
>CAZNZI010000244.1:0-12621 GCA_964577475.1 uncultured Rhodospirillaceae bacterium | reverse complement strand
GGCGCGTCGGCGAGCCGGATACCGGCAAAGGTGTCGGTCAGGCTGCGCGCGAGGGTCACCGCCGGGTTGGCAAACGAAGTTGAGGACGTGAACCAATAGGCGGCCACAATGTAGGCCGCAATCACCGAAGCGGTGACGGGTGCCGTGTAGTTGCGGCAGCGGCGGACCATCAGCAGCAACCCGGCGGTGGCGACCACCTCGGCAATCCACTGGCCTGCGCCGGTTCTTGAATGCTGGGATGCTTCAATCAATGGCAGGCCGAACATCGCATGAGCGAGAACCACACCGCCCACCGCCCCGATGCACTGCGCTACGATGTAGGGGCCGATCTCCCGCCACGGGAACCGCCCCGCCGCCGCCTCCGCGACGGTCACGACGGGGTTGAAGTGCGCACCGGAGACAGGCGCAAGCGCCGCGATCAACGCGAACAGGATGCCGCCTGTGGCGATGGCATTGGCGAGCAACGCCACGGCCACGTTGCCGCCTGCGAGGCGCTCGCCCATGATGCCGGACCCGACAACCCCTGCCAGTAAGAACGCCGTGCCTACGGCCTCCGCAGCGGCGCGCACGGCCACCGCCGATGCACGGGCAGCGACGGTCTCAGGAGTCGCTATCAGCAGTGACGTGGGCGCGGCCAATTTCGTCCAGCTTCTTTTTGAGCGCGATCCGGTCCAGCGCCTCGACGCGCAGACTTGCGAATGCTTTGATCCGATTTTCCATTTCGCGGAAGGCGACGCGGAACGCCTCGCGTTTCTCGACCTCCGTTCCTTCGGCGGCGGCGGGATCGGCCACGCCCCAATGCGCCGTCATCGGCTGGCCCGGCCATATGGGGCACGGCTCGGCGGCGGCTTGATCGCAGACCGTGAACACGAAATCCATCTTGGGTGCGTCGGGCGCGGCGAACACATCCCAGCTCTTGCTGTAAAGCCATTCGGTCGGCAGGTTTAGACTGCGCAACAGATCGAGCGCGTAAGGGTGCGGCTCCTTCTTCGGGAAACTGCCCGCGCTGTAGGCTTGGAACCGGCCAGCGCCATAGTGGTTGAGGATCGACTCGGCCAGGATACTGCGCGCCGAGTTGCCGGTGCAGAGAAACATCACGTTGAAAATCTTGTCGGTCATCGTGGCCTCCCGTTCACGCGCAGCAGGACGATCCGGCCTTGGCTTCCGCGCGTGCCGGTAGTGGCGCGCAACAGGCGTTGCCGCTGGCTTGCCGCACGCTGTCGGTGCCATAGGTCGTGATCTCGCCGTGGGTGTGGAAGGTTTCCCACGACAGCCCCGATGGATCGGTACTCCAAGCCTTGTCCGACTCGGCGTAGCAGCACTGCGCGGCGGTCTGATTGAGCACGGTCTGCTCGGCGTCTTTAAGCCGGGCGTCGATGGCCGCCAACTCCCGCTCGTCATCCACCTGAATGCCGAGGTGATCGACCCCCAACGCAGGGTTGTCGGTATGCGACGAGATGGCGAAGTTTACGCGCGGGTCATCAAGCATCCACTTCGCGTAGTCGTCCTTGGTGACGGTCGGCGGTACGCCGAACAGCGTCTCGTAGAACCGGATCGATTGCGCAAGGTCACTGACGGCGACGTGAACGTGAAACCGCTTCATTGCGCGATCCTCCACGGGTTCGGGTTGGGGTGACGGCGGGCGACGGCGCGCAAGACGGCAGGCCGCACGATGCCGGATCGCCCTGGCAGCAGTTCTCCGTAAGATAGGCCACCAACCCATTCATCTGGCTAAAGTCCGCCGAGTAGATCAGCGACCGGCTTTCGCGCCGGTAGGCCACCAGACCGGCCTGCCTCAGATGGTTGAGGTGGAACGACGCTGTAGGGGCGGCGAGTTCGATGCGATCCGCGATGACACCGGCGGGCAGACCGGCAGGACCGGCCTCGACCAGCAGTCGGTAAATGTCGAGCCGCGTTTCATGCGCAAGCGCCGCAAGGGATGCAATCGCGTCTGTCTTTTCCATATTTCAATAATTATGGAAATATATGACGCGAGTCAAGCCGCGCGATCAGCGCAGGGATTTCCTCAACAGGATTGCCGTTGACGGGCACAGACCAGCGAACTGGCGCGTACGCTGGATCGACTCCGGCGCGGCGCTGCGGTCTACACGCTCAAAGCCGAGGTGTACGGCGAACGCATCAGCGGTCGTGGTGAGCATCCACACCTCATCGACGCCGCGCCCGGCAAGCTGTTCCATCGCCCATTGGGTCATCACCTTTCCCCAACCGCGGCCGCGTGCCGCAGGAAGGACGACAAGGGATCGGAACAGCGCTGCACGATCGCCAGCATCTTCCCAGCCGACGAAACCGATCACCGTGTCGCTATCACGGAAGGCGAAGAAGTGTCGATCGGGTAATTCGAGATCCTCAACGGGAAGGCCCGCAGCATCCAATGCGAAAACCAATCGTGGATCGTTCGCGGCGATGGGATCGATGGCGGTCATAGGACTTTCGATTGCATGTGGGGAGCTCATACATCGACCACGGGAGAAGATCGTTGCCGTCAGCCAGAACTTGTATGTCCATGCCGGTGATGCAAATCCGGATAGTGGGGATGCGCATGCATCACGGGCGCATGCCTGTGCCAATGCGAGTGCGGTTCTCCAGGCGGCGCATCCGTCTCATGCCGGTGCTGGTGATGGGTGTCATGTTTATGACTGTGCTCGTGCGCCAAAGTCTCGTGGGTATGCTCGTGTTCGTGTCTTTCGGCAAGGTGGAGCCACAGGCCGATCACCATCAACACTCCGGCCGCCATCAATCGCCCAGTAACGGGTTCATCGAGCACGAGCACGGCAAGTAGGGCGCCGACGAACGGCGCCAAAGAAAAGTATGCGCCAGTGCGTGCCGACCCAAGATGGCGGAGTCCCAGGACAAACAGCACCAGGCTCACGCCATAGCCAAAGAAGCCGACAACACCGATTGTAGCGACAATAGCGGTGGGTGGGACCTCGGCACCGCGCGCTAGAGCGAGCCCCACATTGACGAGTCCCGCCACCAAGCCCTTGAGCATCGCAATCTGCATTGGGTCAGCCGAAGACAACTTACGCGTCAGGTTGTTGTCGATCCCCCAGCACACGCAGGCGCCGGCAATGACCAAGGCGCCCCAATCAAAAGTCGCTTCGCCCCGCCAAGAGAGCACTGCCGCGCCGGCGAGGATTGCTGCCGCGCCGACGAGAAGACGTCGGTCCACGTTTTCCCGAAAGACCATCCAAGCGATCCCCATCGTCGCCAGGCCTTCTAAGTTAAGCAGCAACGAAGCGCCCGTCGCAGGCGTGCGGGAAAGGCCGACCATCAGCAGCAGGGGTCCCAACATGCCGCCGAACAAGACAATGAGGCCAAGCCAAGGTAAATCACGGCGGCGAAGCGGCGCCTCAACGGCAGCGATCCCCAAAACGCTTCGAGTCGTATGCACCAAGGCCAATCCGAAACCTGCACCGAGATAGAGGATACCCGCCATCACCCACGGATCGGTTTCGCCAAGAAGCAATTTGGCGATCGGTGTGCTGGCCCCGAAGAGAACAGCAGAAGCCAGTGCGAATGCGATTCCGACGGATTTCATAGAGCGATGATACGCGCTAGTTCTCGTTCGGAGTAGATGGGCTGACCAAGCTGGCTTTTCGGATGCACCCACATTGGCTTCCGTCTCCATTTGCTCAAAATGGTCATTTTGGGCTGAGAACTCTTACGACACATTTCTCATCCAAATCGGCCAACGGAAAATAGAGCTCATGCGTCGCGGAATTGACCGCCACCGAATGTGCGTCTGGGGCGACGAAGACATCGCCCAACGTCTCAGGGGCAGCCGGATTTCCGATGTCGAAAGATGATAGACCTCCCGACTCCGACGCGACATAGAGGCGCTGCTTGGCTGAATCGATCGCGAGAACGTCAGGGTCGTGGACGAGCGGCTTCCGGTCGATGATGGCGCCAGTTCTCAAATCGACCGTCAGAAGCCTGTCGTTCCCGTCGCATGCGACATACCCGATTGCGGCTCCTGACGCGATAGCCAAGCCGTGCGGATGGTCGCAGCCGGTCAATGGATGACGTGCAATGATCGAGTTGCTCGCTGGATCCAGTATCACCAATTCATTGCGCGATTGGATCGGCGCATAGATTCTGCCGGTGGCTGAATCGAATTGGACATTGCCCACTTCGCCGCCAGCCTTGATCCGCCCGACGACGCGGTCCGTACCAGTGTCGATTGCCGTGATCGCACTGCCCAACTCGTCCGATACGAAGATCTTCCGATCGACGGGATCATAGGCGATGCCGTCGGGGAAGACGCCTCCCGGCAAACGCGCTATTTCCTTCAAATCCTCGGTGAGCACTACGACGGCTCCATGACCGGATGAAAGACCGGCCATTCCGAGCGCTGCTATCATCGACGACGCAAGACCGGCGCCCGGCACACTGGCGTAAACGCGGTGAAGAGCGGGCACCGCCAAAACACCTGTCACCTTGGGAAGGTTGCCGGCTTTTGCTACGATCTTCTTCTGCGCCGTATCGAATGCCAGCACCTCTCCGGCGCCCATCTTCGCAATGAACAATCGATGCACGTCTGGATCGAGGCTCAGATAGTCGACGCGGTTGGTCGCCGATCCGAGCGTGAAGTCGCCAACGAGCGAGAAGCGTGTCTCATAAAGTGGAAGGCTGTCCGCTTCTGCTTCTGTGAAGCCCGATACGGCAACCATCAGACCACCGAGGAGCCACGCCGGATTGCGCATCGCCGAGGTCCGCTATTTCATCATCACCCAATCGGGGTGAAGAACTGAGTAGCCGATCAAACCGATCACCGCTGTCGCCGCTATCAGGAGCGGATTGCTCACCTTCCAGCGGAACAGGACGGCCAACGCGAGAATGCCAATCGCTGCGGTCAGCCAATCGCCGATCGCGACGCGCCCAAGCAACACAGCAGCCCCGAGAATGGTGCCGATAGCCGCTGCGTATGCGCCTTTGACGAAGCCTTGCACATTCTTGTTTCCGCGGTGCCGGGCAAGAATGGGCGCTGCGACCAGCACGATAACAAAGGACGGCAGGAAAATGCCGATCGTCGAGGCCAATGATCCCCAGAAGCCGGCGACGAGATAGCCGACAAATGTCGCAGTGATCACCACTGGACCTGGGCTGATCATCCCGATGGCGACGGCCGCCAGGAATTCGCGCTGGTCAAGCCAACTGAACTGATGAACGACACCTTGCTCTAAGAACGGCACGATCACCAAGCCGCTGCCGAAGGTCAACGATCCAGCTTTTAAGAAGAACAGCAGCAGCTTGAGGATCGTCGATCCGCTTGTAGATTGCGCCAAAGGAACGGCCGCAAGGGCTGCCTCGGGCGGCGGACGTCGAAAGGATGTTCCGTAGTATAGCATTCCGATGACGCCGGCGCCGACGAACAGCAGCGCCACTTCGGCCTGTAAGACGACCGTTACCCCGAAGCAGATGACGGCCAATCCCCATTGCAGCCAATCCTCCATTCCGAGTTTGGCGAGGCGGTAGCAGGAGTGGAGGATCAGGGCGATGACTGCTGGCGCGACGCCGTAGAAGACGCCGACGATCGGCTTCAATTCACCAAAGTAAACATAGAGCGCGCCGAGCGCCGCCACGATCACGAAGTTGGGCAGGATGAACGCCCATCCGCCCGCCCAAGCGCCCCAGAATCCGGCGCGCAGGTAGGAGACGTAGACGCCGACTTGGATTGCCAGAGGTCCCGGCAACGACTGGCAGACTGCGATCGCCTCGCGCATCTGCTCCTTCGTCAGCCATTGACGATCGCCGACCAACTCGCGTTCCATCTGGCCGACGAGAGCGACCGGCCCGCCGAAGCCGAGCGCGCCTAGGCGCAGGAAATAAGGAACCAGCTCGCCGATACGGCCGGATTTCGTTTCGGTTCTCATGGCCGCACCTCAACCCTTGCCCGGGGTGGGCCAGTCGTGGGTCTCCTCGCCGGCATCGCGGCACCAGCGATACATCGCGTCGTAGAGCAGCAAGCCAGCCTCGAGCATATCGAGATCGTTACGATACATGCGCGATAGGCCCAGCGACGCCGCTAACAGACCGGGCGCCTGAGGAGCGAGGTCGAGACGATTGGTATCGGCGGCGCGCACAATGATCGCCAAGCGATCGAGCGCGTCCGACTTCAAGCCAAACTCAATAAGCATGACATCGAAGGTGCAGTGGTCGCCGCGATGACTCCAGAACGCGCCCTCAATATCGAAGGGCGCCGCTCCGAATTGCTTGGCGACCGCCTGGACCTCAGAGGCAACCACAAAGAGGAACACAGCCTGTGGGTCTACAAAGCGGCGAATGAGCCAAGGGCAGGCGATCCGGTCGATCTTTGGGCGCGCGCGTGTGACCCATAGAGTGCGGCCTCGTTCGTCATGACCCGACAAACGGGCGGGCGAAACGAGTAGCCCCCCGCCTTCACGCCAGGCATCGAAACCGCCGATCAGCGTATCTGCCTGGATACCTTCATGACGTAAGCTGGCCGCCGCGCCTTGGCTTGTCGTACCGCCAGCCTGGCAGTACGCCACGACGTGCCGGCCGGCGAATTCCTGACTCCATGTCGGCACTGTGGCGGGTGATCGCTGAACGGCACCAGGAATAGTGCGCGGATCGGTCTCAAGCTCGGCAGCGGTGCGCAGATCGACGATTACCGGTGCATCGGGCAGACCGATGAGGCGGGTGAGCTGATTGACGGCAATTTCAGTGGTTGAGGCCATGAGCGTCCGCTCCCGTAGCTGGGCAGTAGGACGCGAACTTTCGGCTGTCGCCTCACGGGGACGTCGCGAAGAACCCCTTATCCCCACAATTAGTCATGATGGAACAGTTCGTCAAGGGCGGCTGTTTTGGGGTGCCCGTCGGCGCCAAAAGGGCTTTCGTACCGAGCGGAAACATAGCAGCTATTTCGCGGCAGAGCGTAGCAACTCGATGGGGCTGACCCCGAGTGCTGTGGCGATCTCATAGAGAGTAACTACGGTTGGATTGCGAAGGCCGCGCTCGAGGTCGCTGAGGTATTGCTGACTGAACCCTGACAGTTCCGCGAACTGTTCTTGCGTGAGGCCGCGTTTCATCCTAATCCGCTTTACGTTCCGCCCGACCAGCTTGCGCATGTCCATGCGCAACCGTTGACGAAATACACACTATAAGTTTATCAACTATAGTATGTATTTCGATTTACTTGAGTTTGAGGGAACATGATGAAATCCGCGGCCATTGCATTGTTTGTGGCTGTAGCAATCCTGACTGCCCCACGTGCCGGCGCTATGGCCGAAAGCGCCGCGGCTGTTAGCGACAATGCGGTGCCGATCGGCTATGTGCCGCTCCTGGAAAAATATCTTGTCGCTCGACCGGAACTGGCGTCCGATCCTCAATTCGTGGAGGACTATGCCAAGTTCATGCGCTGCCAGGATTGGCGTAGCGTTCACGAGAATGAGTTCAAGTACCGCGACTTCCTAACGCAGGTTAAGGGTCAATTCGAAGCCAGCATTGCCCGGCCGCCGGCGTCACTCTTCAAACTCCGGACACTGAGCTCCTTCGGGCAATACGAATTCCAAAATAAGCAGTTCCCATTTCATCCGCTGCCTGACGGGGCCGCCTTCGCGTTCGACTTCGGCTTCAAGCCCGGAGCCTTGATGCTCGACAGCAATTGTCGTCCGACGGATCAACATTGGCCTGCCAAGATCTTTGTGACGATCGCCAATCCGTGGGTGATCGATGGGCTGCCGATGGCGACGGACGTAGCGCAGCGATTAGTCGAACGTAACCCCGCGCTCTACCAGCGTCAGTTCGGTGTCAACTTGGTCCTCAAGGTCGAGAAGATTGGCGACATCAAACTCGACCCGGCACGCTCACCTCCGCCCGGCTTCGTCGAAGCCGAGGGCGAAATCGTGTCTGCATCGGTCGATGACGGCGCCAATCAGTCGCCGAAGATGATCTTCGTCGCGGATGAAGCCTATTTGAGGGACCGCAACGCAGCCCACGATTCCGCGGGAAAGGCTAAAGCCGACGAGGAAGCTTCGTTCAACGGCAATAGCATCGAAGCCACAGCCGAGGCCGTCGACAAATACGTCGACGCTTTCTCTCACACACCTAAGATCGGTGACCAAGATCCTGCATTAAGGGTGTCTATCAACGCCAACATTGCGATGCATGGGCCTAACGGTGGGTTCGCCGGCAGCCTTGCTTCCGCTTCAGCAGTAGATGTGGTTTTGGGGGATGGCGCCGAGTTCACGCTTCGCGGCGGCAAGACGCCGATCCGAATCGCCAACAGTGACGAGCTCAAGAACGTTCCTGTCCCTGTTGATATTGCTGCATTCACCAAAAACACATTTCCGAGCATTGAGGAGATTCTGTTCCTGCGACCGACAGGCTACGTCCATGACGAGTTCATCGGCACATTCCTGATGGCACACGTCACTAAAGTGGCGTTGACGGTCCGCAACCCGGTTAGCCAGGACAAGAAGGTTTGGGTGATCGAGAGTAAGAGATCGCCGGAGCCTTATGCCCCTTTGGCGGACCAGCGGACTGCTGCGGATTTCGACATCATTGGCGTGAAGGCCGGCGCATCGCCCGACGATGTTCGCGCTGCCGTCGAAAAGGAAGTCGGTCAGACTCTCACCTTCGATGAAAAGACGATGATCCTCTCGTCTCCCGCGCCCAACTGCGATTTTGCATATGTCTCCTCGAAGACGCCCCCCGGCCGCAAATGCTTCAAGGGAGAGTTTCAGGTGACGGAAAAAGGCCTGCTGTCTTCGAAGCTCGGCCTCGCGCGAGCCATTTATCGGCAGGCAGTCTACCGCCAATCGGCCGGCGATCTGCCGGCGTTATTGACGAAGAAGTACGGGGAACCCGTTTACAAGGCCCAGATCAACGATAACCACGGCGGCCTCACCGTCACTTCCGGATCCATCATCGAAACGTTCATGGAATGGGGTAAACGCATGGGCGCCGACCGTCAGGGTATGGTCACGCCGGGCGTGCACGTCCCGGTGCATGCATTGGAAGCAGAGTTGCAAGTTGGTGGAGATATGGCTCTATTGACGATGACGTTGACCGACCGTGCCTTCGCTGACAAGGCGAACGCCGACGCTGCCGCTGCGGCAGCCGCCAAGAAAGCCGATGAACAACGGAAAAAGGCCGCTGACGTCAAACTATGAGGTAGACGGGCCACTTGCCTGCCGATACAGAGCGTGCGCCCTCGCAGATGAAGAAGATTTTCCATGCGCCATGACATGCCGCGCGTGATCGTTACGCGCTCTCGTATTCTCGAGGCTTCACCTCGCAAGGGGCGGCGGATTCCGGAGGATCAACTTCCGAGTGCGATCGGTATGCGCCGCGGCGTCCGAGAAAAAGGCGGCAGCAAGCGCCTTAATGAAAACCTGTCGCCACTCCGTCGCTATCTCGAAAAACAAGTCGGGCGCCCTTGGAATAAGGTCTATTCCGAAATCTCCGCGGTGCTGCGCGCCGATAGCACCGTTCAGAAACATGTCCGCGATCATCTGTGGGATTTTGTGAAGCTCCATCCGCAGACGGTCCATCTCTCTGTCTATCCACGCGAAGGCGGCAGAATCAGAGAGGAGACTGCCTGGCCACAGCCGCTCTACGTTGATCCGAAGGATGGAATTCTAAAGCGTAGCGCGAGGCATCCTGCTATCCGATGCCTGCGAGCGAGAGAGTCGGGCTCGAAATCAGGATTGTAACCTGTGTATCGTGTCCGAGATCGATAGATTCCGTAGCGCGTCGCCCTACCAAGCTCAAACTGCCCGTCGGTAGAAAAGTTCATGTCATCGATCGGCGACTTTTCTTGATTGTCAGCGAACGTTGACATTGGTGCTTCATGCTTATTCGAACACCTGCCGATTTAGGCGCGATCATCCGTGAGCGCCGCAACGAGCTCAAACTAGGCCAAGCCGAGCTGGCGAAGCGTATTGGTGCTAGCCGCCAGTGGGTTGTCGGTATCGAGCGAGGGCGCGCGCGGGCCGAAGTCGGACTGGTCTTACGTGCGTTGGATGAATTGAGCATACGCCTCGATTCGAGCATCATTCAGCGTCGCAAGGGTGTGCCCGCCCTTGATGCGATCATCGATAGGGCCCGGAAGGGAAGCAAGTGATGGACGATACGTCGGATCGGCTGTAACTCGACATCGATTGCCAACGCCAAATGGGTTTTCAGAAGCCCTCGAAGTCTGCGACTTGCTCGAAGTAAATCGCTCGACAGAGCGAGCGCGACCTCTTGAGTGGTGGACCAGACAAGACAACCTAGGAGAACTTCTTCTGAGACAAGGCAACCTGAACAAAGGCCATGCTGTCATGCGGAAGGAACGTGACGAAGTTGCCTTGGCTTTTTGAGAGCAAAAGCTCTCCGACGCAGGGCGCGATACGGTCCCGGTCGTCTCCCGGAATGAATGACGTAAGGCTGTCGCGATGTCCGTACAACTGGAACGAGGCCTCGCGCCCGGCCACGGCCGATGGATAGAAGCACGACACTTGGAGCTTGATGCTCAGATGTTCCGAGAAGGGCCCTCTGCGGAAATTGTCGTCGTCGACGTGGAAGTAGTACGACGGGTCCCAGTCCTTGATCGTGAAAAAATAGTTGTGTACCGGCTCGAGCGGCGGCCGGCCGGGACGTCGACGTTTTCGTGGACGTGCCATCGTGATCCCCTGACGCAGCACATTCATTCTGGTCAGGCGCCAAGATCATACCAGCGTCAACCCGGTGTCTAAGAGGTTCTCGGCCGAGTTGCGGCTGTCACTTCCTCTTTCGACGGGCGCACTTCGTTCCTAGGCCGAGCTTCTTGGCCAATGAACTGCGGTGTTTGGCGTAGGCAGGAGCAACCATTGGGTAGTCGAAAGCTAGATTCCATTTTTGTCGATGCCATTCCGTGTGACGTCTTGAGGTGTCGCTTCATCGACTTGAACTTCTGGTAGTCCTCCATGCGGTACCTACTACAGGCAGATTCCCACGGGTCGACAGATTATTTCTAAAGAAGAAGGACGCAGGGGTCGATTTTGGGCGTCAAGATCGTCGTTCTGGACCGAGCACGCGTAATACTCACGCGGAGCGCCTGTCGTGCTTGACTCATGTCGTCTGCTTTGACGTTGTTCCACACGATGCGATCAAAGTTACCGACGATCTGACCTTTCGAGACGCGCGGACCGCGCTCGAAGATGATCACCTCGTCGAACTGCTTTCCCTTCGCTTTGTGCATGTTCATCACGACAACGCCGGTCTCCGGCTTATGTGCCGAGGCGAAGTGCTCACGGATGAAGGCCGTTTGCGTGATGTCGAGCGCATTTTTATACGAACCACTCGAACGCCAATCAAGCGCTAGCGCCTGTCGGAGAACCGAACCGCGATCAAGAAGACGAATGTTGCGCGCCTCATTGCCGATTTCGTTCAGCCTTTTGCAAGCGCCTTGCTCCAATGCGTTACGCACCTGCTTCCAATCTTCATCGGGATCACCGGTCAAGGTCAGAGCTGCGACTTGGTCATAAACCGACCTCAGCTTCACGATGATGCTCGCTTTTGGTGGCGTTTTGCCGGTCATCAGGGCTTTTAGATATTTGCGGTAAGCAGTCTCGATATCCGTTGCTTCATTCAGCGCCGTTACCCCTGGTGTGTCGCCGCCTTTCCCCCGGTAGAAGCCACAGACAAGCTTCACGAACTCTTCAAAGTGCCCTTCATCCTTCGGCTGCATTAGAAAGGCGATGGCTTCCGCCGCCAAAATGGCTGCGTCCATGTCGACCGCCGCCGTATGCGGAATGACGGGCATACTCCCGAGCGGGTTGTGCAGGGCTTCTGAAACGAAGCGGGTTAAAGCCTTCGTCGGTACGAGGACGGCTAGCGACCAGCCTCTCTTCCCGGATTCAATCAGTCGCTTGCGTGCTTGTAAAACCTGTCCAACCAGCGCCCCGAGCGCCTGAGTGTCGGCACCCTTGAACACAAAGACTTGGACACCCTCATATGGGAAGTTGAATCTTCCTGTCAGCACGTCATTGCCGAAAGTGGCGATGCCCGTGCCCTTGCTGCGATGGTTCGCGGCACCGAGCGGTATCTCGATTGGCTTGAACGCTTCGCGAAAATGATCCAACCGTTTTGGATCGGCGCCGATGAAATCGAAGATTCGTTGTTCGGGATCGGCCAGCGCGATCAGCTTGCTATTTAGCCCCATCGTCCGAACGACATCCCACTGGCCGCCATTCGTGTCCTGGAACTCGTCAAGGATGATGTAGGGATAGTGCTCAGCGACGAGCTTTCGCAGCTTGTCGCTGCGCCTCAGAAGCTCGAAAACAGAGAAAGAGAAGAGGTCGAAGCAAATGCGGCCCTCCGCCTTGGCGAGCCGCATGCGCTCCGCGTCCTCTTCGGCCTTCTTCTTCGCTCGCTCTTCGTCCGTAAGTTTGCTGTCGCGCTCGTATTTCGAGCGAATTGCAGAGAGTGCTATGGACTCGTTTGGAGGCGTGAGCAGGGAGAGACGACGCGGCAGCCCAATCAGGTACCCGTGCGTTTTGATGATCCGCCAGAAAAACGCATGATATGTATCGACTTCAATCCGCTTTTTCACGACGTCAGGTAGATCGTCTTCCGCTACTTTCGCCTCCATCACGCGACTGACAGTAGCTCTTG
>CAZNZI010000243.1:0-2889 GCA_964577475.1 uncultured Rhodospirillaceae bacterium | reverse complement strand
GGTCCTTGTGCTCGTAGGACACCAGCGTGTGGCCCTCGCCCGGCGTCTCATAGACGAAATCGCCGGCGGTCGCGGTCCAGTCGTGTTAGAGATAGCCCCATTTGCCCGAAAGCGTTAATGCGAACACCTCGTGTGGGTGGTAGTGGCGGTTGACCAGCCCGGCGCCCTTCGCCATCAGGATGTCGCACCACTTGTTCTGCTGCGGCGAAATCCAGATCGGGCGCGAATAGACGGTCTCGGAGAAGGGCACGTAATAGCGCTCATCCTCGGTCGGCGCGTTTTGGATATAAACCTCGGGCAATGCGTCCGGCTGGAAGACCTTCTCGATCGGCTTCAACGCGCGCCAGAACTCGGCATTGGGTTTCTCGGGCACTGCTGCTGTCTCCTCTCCGCTCATGCTTTGCGTTGGACACAATGAACTGCGTGCCGTCCGGGAAAAGCCCGAAATGACAGCTTAGGCGCATCCGATCCGTGTCTGCACATGGCCGCATGCGATTGACCCGCGGCCTCATCGTTAAACCGATCATATCGCCGCGTTCGTTTGTGGGCAAACTAATTGCCAAGCCCGCAGTTTTACGCGATAACAGGGCGGGGGACGTCGCGCCGGAGATGATCGACGGCGCCTTCCAGCGAACGAACAAATTCCAGAGCGCATCGCCCGGTGCGCCGGAGCTTGGAGAAGACTGCATGGCCGCTCTGAGCGGAAAGGTCTGCTTTGTCACCGGCGGTGCCGGCAGCATCGGCTTGGCCACGGCGAAGCTTTTCGTCGCCGAGGGCGCCAAGGTGATGGTGGTCGACCGCGAGGGCGCCGACCTCAAGGGCGCGGCCGCCGCGCTCGGTTCCAACGGCGCGGCGATGGCCTGCGACGTGACCCGGTCCGACAGCGTGCGCGATGTCGTCGCCGCCACGGTCAAGGCCTGGGGCAAGCTCGACGTGGTGTTCAGCAATGCCGGCAATTTCGGCACGGTCGCGCCGATCCAGGATTTTCCCGAAGACGTGTTCTCCTCCGTGCTCGACGTGCATGTGAAGGGCGCGTTTCTGGTTGCCAAGCACGCGGTGCCGCAGATGAATGACGGCGGCAGTTTCGTGATCACCTGCAGCGTGGCGGGCGTGCGCGGCGATCCGGGCGTGTACGGCTATATCACCGCGAAACACGCGCAGATCGGCCTGATGCGTGTTCTGGCGAAGGAACTCGCACCGCGCCGCATCCGCGTCAACACGATCCATCCCGGCCCGATCGACAACGGCTTCCAGGCGAATGTGGAAGACGGGCTCTCCAAGGCGATCAAGCGCGACGGCGCCGAATTCTTCAACGAGATGATTCCGATGGGCCGTCACGGCACGCCGCAGGAGATTGCGAAGTCGGTGTTGTATCTGGCGTCGGATCAAAGCAGTTTCACCACCGGCCTTCTGATGATGGTCGATGGCGGTATGAGCATTTAAAGGGTAACGCGGGTGCGCAAGAAGAAGACAACCGAGAACGGCGAAGACGCAACCCCGGATTTGCGGCTCGGTCCGCTCGACAATTTCATCGGCTTCCATCTGCGCCTCGCGCAGGACGCCTCGTTCCGCGGCTTCGCCCGGCATACCGGACAGAAGAACATGCAGCCGGGCCGGTTCGCGGCACTTGTGGTGCTGCACAACAATCCGGGCATCACGCTGGGCGCGCTCGGCAAGGCGATCGCGCGCGACAAGTCGACCGTGACGCCGCTGATCCAGGATCTGAAGCGCCGCGGGCTGATCGACCGCAAGCCGTCCGAGACCGACCGCCGCCGCGTGCATCTCACCCTGACCAAGGCGGGCGAGACACTGTTGAAGGACCTGATGCGGCACGCCAAGGCCCACGACCGCATGCTCGACGAGCTGGTCGGCGGCAAGAAGGACGAGTTCATCACGCTGCTGCGCAAGATCTCCGACGTGCTGGGCTGAGATGTACAGCGCCAGCACGGCACTCCTCGAAGCACTGGGCGAGGCAGGGGTTTCCTACATCTTCGCCAATTTCGGCAGCGACCATCCGGCGCTCGTCGAAGCCATAGCGGAGGCGCGCGCCCACGGGCGTCCGATCCCGACCATCGTCACCAGCCCCTATGAGATGGTGGCGATGACCTGCGCCCAGGGTTACGCCCAGGTGACGGGGCAGGCGCAGGCGGTGGTGGTGCATGTCGATTGCGGCACCCAGTCCCTCGCCGGTGCCGTCCACAATGCCGCGCGCGGCCGCGCGCCCGTCTTCGTCTTCGCCGGCCTCTCGCCTTTCACCCAGGACGGCGAGCATCGCGGCAGCCGCAACGAATTCATCCACTGGATTCAGGACACCCACGACCAGCGCGGCATCGTCCGCGAATACATGAAATACGACAACGAGCTGCGCTCGGGCAAAAACGTGAAGCCGATCGTGCACCGTGCCATGCAGATCGCCCATACCGATCCGAAAGGCCCCGTCTATCTGGTCGGCGCACGCGAGGTGATGGAGCAGGAGAGCGAGGCGCTGGCGATCGATATGGGCCAGTGGCAGCCGGTCGTGCCGATCCCGCTGCCCGCGGACGGCGTTGCGCTGCTGGTCGATGCGCTGAGCAAGGCCAAGCGCCCGCTGATCGTCACCACCTATCTCGGGCGCAAGCCCGAGGCGGCGGTCGAGCTCGCGACGTTCTGCGAACGGCTTGGTGTCGGCGTGCTCGAATCCGTGCCGACCGCGATGAACTTCCCCCATGATAGCGTCTTCTATCAGGGCAATCACTGGAACCACCCGTTCCAGAACGAAGCGCTGGCTGAAGCCGATGTGGTGCTGGTGATCGACAGCGACGTGCCCTGGATTCCGACGGTCAACAAGCCCAAGGCGGATGCGGCGATCTATCACATCGACGTCGACCCGCTGAAGGAGTCGATGCCGCT
>CAZNZI010000242.1:0-2167 GCA_964577475.1 uncultured Rhodospirillaceae bacterium | reverse complement strand
CGGTGAAGCCGCAGGCGGCAGCGCTGGCCGGGTTGGTGCCATGGGCCGATTCGGGCACCAGCACGCGGCGGCGTTCCGGCTCGCCGGTCTTCTCGGCGCGCGCATCGAGCGCGGCGCGGATCGCCATCAGCCCGCAGAACTCGCCCTGGGCGCCGGCCGCCGGGCTCATGGCGATCGCCGGCATGTTGGTCAGTGTCTTCAGCCAATGGGCGCAGGTATCGATCAGCGCCAGCGCGCCCTGCACGGTGGACTGCGGCTGGAAGGGATGGATGTCGGCCAGGCCCGGCAGCCGCGCCATCTTCTCGTTGAGGCGCGGGTTGTGCTTCATCGTGCACGAGCCCAGCGGATAGAAGACGCTGTCGATGCCGAAATTCTTCTGGCTGAGCCGCGTGTAGTGGCGCACCACGGTCGGCTCGGCCAGATCGGGCAACCCGATCATGCCCTGCCTCTGCAACCCGCCGAGACGGTCGAAGCTATCGTCTTCCGGTTCGGGCAGATCGACGGCCACGGCGCCGGGCGAATCCTGTTCGAAGATCAGCGCCTCTTCCAGCATCATGCCGCGATGGCCGGGGGTCATGGTTACCGCGCTCATCACAGCACCTCCTTCAGCCCGGCGACCAGGGCGTCCATATCCGCTTCGGTGGTCGTCTCGGTGGCGGTCACGAGCAGAACTTCGGCCAGTTCCTCGTAATCCGGATAGAAGCGCGAGGCCGGAACGCCCGCGAGGATCTTGCGGGCCGCCAGCTTGTCCACCACTTCGTCCGCGGGCTTCGGCAGGGTGATCGCGAATTCGTTGAAGAAGCTCTGACTGACCAGCTTCACCCCCTTGATCTGTTGCAGCTTGCCCACGAGTTTCACCGCCGCCTGATGATTGAGTTTGGCCAGCGTCGTCAGGCCGGTCTCGCCGAGCAATGTGAGATGGATCGAGAATGCCAGCGCGCAAAGGCCGGAATTGGTGCAGATGTTGCTGGTCGCCTTCTCGCGGCGGATATGCTGCTCGCGCGTCGAGAGCGTCAGCACCCAGCCGCGGCGGCCATCCACATCGCGCGTCTGTCCGGCCAGGCGGCCCGGCATCTGGCGTAGATATTTCTCGCGCGTCGCGAACAGGCCGAGGCCCGGCCCGCCGAAGCTGAGTCCCACGCCGAGACTCTGGCCTTCGGCCACGACGATATCGGCATCCATCGCACCCGGCGGCTGGATCAGGCCGAGCGACACAGGTTCCGCCACCGCCACCACCAGCAGCGCACCCTCGCGGTGACAGAACGCGGCCAGCGGCGCCAGATCGCG
Organism: uncultured Rhodospirillaceae bacterium; assembly: GCA_964577475.1. Lineage (GTDB taxonomy): Bacteria > Pseudomonadota > Alphaproteobacteria > Rhodospirillales > Magnetospirillaceae > JASHSH01. The sequence goes on along the minus strand of CAZNZI010000242.1, from coordinate 880 downwards.
CACGCCGCCGAAGAAGCCCGGGTTCTGCACCACCACGCAAGCGGTGTCGCCGTCGATACGGCCCATCAGGTCCTCGATCCCCATCGGGTCGGGCGCCAGAAGTTCGACGTCGTGCCCGGTGTATTGCAGCGTCGTCGCGGTGACGCTGCGGTAATGCGGGTGGAGATTGCCCGACAGCAGCACACGGGACCGCTTGGTGATGCGGCAAGCCATGGCGGCCGCCTCCGCGCAGGCGGTGGCGCCGTCATACATCGAGGCGTTGGCGATCTCCATCCCGGTCAGCAGCGCCACCTGGGTCTGGAACTCGAACAACACCTGCAGCGTGCCCTGGCTGACTTCGGGCTGGTACGGCGTGTAGGAGGTGAGGAACTCGCCGCGCTGGATCAGCGCATCGACGCTCGCTGGAATGTGGTGGCGATAATTGCCCGCGCCGAGGAAGAACGGCACCGAGCCGGCCGGTGTGTTCTGCGCCGCGAAAGCCGCGATCTGCCGCTCGACCTCCAACTCGCCCGCGTGACGCGGCAGATCGACCGGATCGCTGCGCCGCGCGGCGGACGGCACATCGACGAACAGGTCATCGAGGGTTTTCGCGCCGATCACGTTGAGCATCGTGCGGCGGTCGGTCTCGGTCAGCGGCAGGTAGCGCATGGTTTGAGGGCCTCAGTTAGATTTGAACGGCTTCGGATCGTGAGACGAGAGCTCCCCCCACCCTTGATCCCTCCCCGCAAGGGGGAGGGGAATTCTTTCTTAAGCCCCTCCCCCTCTGCGGGGAGGACGAACGTATACGTTCGTGGGTGGGGTGGGCGCCGGTGCCTCACATCGTGCTTACAGCTTCGAGCAGAATTCGTCGTAGGCGGCGCGGTCCATCAGCGCCTTCAGC
>CAZNZI010000241.1:0-3394 GCA_964577475.1 uncultured Rhodospirillaceae bacterium | reverse complement strand
GAGAGGATCGTACGGCCGGCGGCCATCTCAGTTGCGTCCGAAGCGGCGTGACGGCGGCTCGACGCCCATCATCTGAAAGAGGGCTGCGCAGACGGGGCTCGACGGATCGGACAGGCCCAGCGGCGTCGTGAAGTGATTACCGTCCTGCTGCAGGAGCGGCTGGCCCCGGTTGCCGGCGCGTTGCCAGGCATCAAGGAAGTCGGATGACTGGCGGCGGAACTCGGCGGGTTCCTCGCCGCCCCAGGAAACCACGACCGGCGCCTCGCTGCGTGGCGGCGCCAAGAACGGCGAATTGCGTTCAGCCTGCTCGGCCGTCAATTGCAGCGAAGGCTGCACGAAGCTGTGCCGCAACGGGCGCAGATCATAAAGGCCGCTGATACAGAGCGCGCCCTTGACCACATCGGCGGGAAGGCCGTATTCGCCCGGCCAGTCGGTCGCCAGGGTCATGGCCGCGAGATGGGCGCCGGCCGAGTGGCCGGAGACGAAGATGCGCCGCGGATCGCCGCCGCAACCAGCGATCTTGCGACAGGTCCATGCGACCGCCGCCCGCGCCTGGCGGACCACTTCATCGATCGTGACCTTGGGACACAGCGCATAATTGACATTTACCACCGTGATGCCGGCCGCGACCGGGCCGAGGCCGATCAGGCTGAATTCCTTGCTCGACAGCATGCGCCAATACCCGCCGTGAAAGAAGATCAAAACCGGCGCATCGCGCCCGGCGGCGGGAAAAACGTCGAGATGTTCGTCGAGAGTCGCGCCATACCGGATGTCGAGGGCGCATTTCAGGCGGTGACGCGCCAGCTTGCTTTCGTCGACATAGGTTTTGGCGTAGAGCGAAAAATCCGGCACGGACTTTTCGACGTCGTATTCGACATCGAGTTCCTGCTGGGTGCGGAAATTCCGGTAAAGGGGGCGGTTCATGGGCCCTCGGGAAGACGGCGCCCCGGCCGAAGCCGAGGCGCCAACCGTTTACTTCGACTGATACAACCGCATTTCGGCGGTCTTCTTCACGTCCGGGAAGACAGCGTTGTAAACGTTGTCCTTGACCCAGCGGCCGGTCTTTTCATCGACACGCCACTGCGCGCCGCCCAACGGCTGAACCGAGTAGTTCTGGTCGTTGTATTTGACGTGGCCCGCGATGGTGTCGATGTCGGTCTTCTTCAGAGCCGCGATGATCGCCGCGCGGTCGGTCGAGCCGGCCTGCTCCAGCGCATTGAGCAACACGTCATAGGACGCATCCTCGTAGCCGCCGGTCGGCGTGTAGTAGAGCGGCTTGTTTTCCGCTTCGTACTTGTCGACGAAGGCCTGGCCGGTCCAACCGCCGAACTTCGAAGCGCCCGGATAAGCAGGCGACCAGAAGTTCACGCTGAGGATGTCGATGCCCGGCTTGCCGATCGCCTGCATGGCGTCGGGATAACCGGTGCCCTTGTCGATCACATACATCTTCGGCTTGTAGCCCGCCTGGCTGGCCTGCTGCAGATAGTTTTGCAGATCAGGCGGCGCCAGCACGCCGGCCACGATCTCGACGTGAGCGCGCTTGAACTGGTTGATGATCGCCGAGAAGTCCGGCAGGCCCTGCTCGAAACGGCCCGGATCGGTCGGCGTCCAGCCTTCCTTCTTGAAGGCCGGGTCGAACAGCGAAGCGAAGACCACGCCATCGGGATCGTTCGGATAGAGATAGCCGACATGGCCGTTGAAGCCGCCGGGCAGCGACTTGATCATGCCCAGGTGGTTCTTCACCAGATCGGGGACCGAGAAGAACATATGGAAGGTGGTCTTGTAGGTCTTCGGCTTGCCGTCGGGGCCGAACAGCCACGCTTCGATCGGCGTGTTCGAGGTGATGCACGGCACGCCATACCGTTCGCAGAGATCCGACGGCGCATTGGTCGAATCCGGCGTTCCCTGCGCCATCAGGACGTCGACCTTGTCCTCGAGGATCGCTTTGGTCGCGGCTTCGGCCGAACCGGCCACGGTCGACTTCGAGTCGTAGATCTTGTAGCTGATGAAGCACTTCTTCCCGCCGACGGGAATGCCGCCCATTTCCTTGACGACCTTCATCTTGTTCTCGTCGACCCAGGGCGTCATCTTGCCCAGCGAGGCCAGCGCGCCGGTCATCGGCACCACGCGGCCCACCTTGATCGTGCAGTCATCCGCTGCGGCGGCCGAACCGGCCGCTCCGGCCATGGCCAAGGCGAACGCCCCAGCCATCATCCCCAACATCACTCCCTTGCGTAACATCAGCCCCTCCTCCTGTTAAACGCTCTCCGCCTCTACAAACGAAACTCCACGACAGCCGCACCGCTGCCCCAGATCGGCCCATAGGCATGGACGCGGGCGCCGAAGAAACGGCCGCCGAGCGCGCCCATGATCCAGGCCAGATGCTTGAACCCCATATCGGCGCGCGCGTCCTTCGCGTAAGCCGGCGCTTCGCGCTTCACGCCTTCGACATCGCCGCGCTCGATCAGGTCGAGCATGCGCCGGTTGCGCTTGTCATCCTCGGGGTCGGCGATCCGGTCGTTGCGCGGATCGATCGTCTCGCGGAACATGCGGCCCGACAGTCCGCCGACGCCGACGACGGCAATCCGCTTGTTCTGTTCCTTGGCCGTGTCCGCGACGAGACGGCCCAGCCGTTCGGTCATCGCCCAGTCGTGATAGATGTTGTTCGACGTCATCAGCAGCGGCAGCCGGCCGTCCGGATTGAGCAGGCCGTTGGCGACGATGGCGCCAGTATCGATCGGAAAGCCGTCGTAGTTGACGCCCTTCGACGTGATCCCATGCCGCGCCCCGCCGGCGATGCAGGCGAAGGTCAATTCCGTGTCGACCTTGATGTCGTAGGAAAGATCGCCCCAGTCGTACCAGTTCTCATCGACATGCACGCCCTGCACGCGGGGGCGGGTCTGCCAAAGCTGGTCGAGCACCGCGAGCCATTGAGTCGAGTAGACGACCAACGTGTCGGGCTTCGCGGCGGCCAGCGCGCGCCCGGCCTTCTGTGCCGCCGGAACGAATCGATTCCAGCCGGTGATATCCGGCCTGAGAACCGGATGCGGCAGGCCGGGAAGAAGATATGCGCCGACGACGGTCATTGGATCAGTGCGCCGCCGCGGGCCGATGGGCGAAAGACCCGTCGCGGCCGGCCAGGCCCTGCTTGACCAGGTTCCATTCCATGACGGCATTGCCGGTACCGATCACGGTGCCGTAGCCATGCAGCTCGCCCGGAATCTCTGGATAGCCCATCGCCGCGAACATCCAGGTGAAGGCGCCGGATTTGATCTCGGCGAAGGCCTCCTCGATGAACTGCGGCAGAAGGTCGAAGGTTTCGCGCACCCGGCCGCGGCGCAGCAGGTCGATGATGCGCATGTCCCATTTGTAGCCCGCGTAGTTCTGCGGATGC
>CAZNZI010000240.1:0-3167 GCA_964577475.1 uncultured Rhodospirillaceae bacterium | reverse complement strand
GCTGGGTGTCGATGCGGTGGCGGGCGCGCGGGCCTGGGAAGTCCAGGGCGGGTTCCGCCTGCATATCGGTCCGCTGGCCTATCATGAGTTCACCGAACTTTTCCCCGGTACGAAGGCCGCGCGCTTCCTCTCCGATCTGGTGCGCTTTGGTGCCGGACCCGAATTCGCTTTCGACTATCGCTTGAGCTTGGCCGAAGGCCAGGTGCCCGAATGGCAATTGCAACCCGAACCCTTGCGATTGGGCTGGAACACCTGGCTCGGCGGCACGCCGTCGCCCCATGAAACGGGTGTCGTCTTCAAACCGGATGCGCCCATCGAAACGCAAAAAGGACTTGTGGCATGACCGAATGGACCGCCGGCTATGTCAGCGATGTGGAATACCTGCCCGGCTTCTACCGCGAGCAGAGCCCGGTCCATCTCGATCTCGCCTGCCTGATCGGTGGCGTGCAACCGCCGGATCGCGTCGGCGGCATGGCCTATTGCGAGTTGGGCTGCGGCACAGGGCTGACCACGCTGCTGCTGGCGGCGGCTAACCCCGAAGGCCGGTTCTACGGTATCGATTTCAACCCGGCCCATATCGCGCGCGGCCAGGCGATGCTGCAAGCGGCGGGGCTCTCCAATGTCGAATTGATCGAAGCTTCGTTCGCCGATCTGCTCGAACCCGGCGCGCGCGAGCTGCCGCAATTCGACTATGTCACGCTCCACGGCGTCTATTCCTGGATCAGCGCCGAGAACCGCCACGCCATCGTGAAGTTCCTCGCGAAATACGTGAAGCCGGGCGGGCTGGTCTATGTCAGCTACAACGCGATGCCCGGCTGGATGATGGGCCTGCCGCTGCAACGGCTGATGTTGGAATTCGCGGGGCTCAATCCGGGGCGCAGCGACCGGCTGGCGGAACAAGCGCTCGCTTTCGTCGGCGCGATGCAGAAGGCGGGCGCGCGGGCGATCCCCGACAAGGAGATCGTCGAGCGGCTGGAGCGCGAGATCAGCTCGGGCAAGCTTGCCTATGTCGCCCACGAATATCTCAATCAGAATTGGCATCCGCTTTACCACGCCGATGTGGCGCGTGAACTGGCCGAGGCCAAGCTCGGCTATGTCGCCTCGGCGACCATGCTGGAGAACTATCCGGAACTGGCGCTTTCGCGTGAGCAGAGCGAATTGCTCAATCAGGTGCCCGACGACATCGTGCGCGAGACCCTGCGCGACTATTTCATGGCGCGCGCCTTCCGCCGCGACATCTTCGTCCGCGGCCCGCGCCGCCTGAAGACCGAGCGGCGCGAGGCGCTCCTGCGTGACATTCAGCTGGCGCTCTTCATCCCGTCCGCCAAGACCAAACTCGAAATCACGGTGCCGGTCGGCGAGGCGAAGCTGGAAGAGCGCCTCTACCGTCCCGCGCTCGACGCACTGGCTCATGGCATCCGGACGCCGCACGAGATTTTGAATCTGCCCGCGATCAAGGGCCAGACCAAGGGCACGGCGACCGAGCTGGTCGGGATGCTGCTGGGTTCGGGCCAGGCGGTGGCCGTGCCGGCGGTGGGGTCATCAGGGACGACCGCGCGCGCGTTCAACCGCGCGGCGTTGTCCCAGGCCGCCGAGGAGGGCCTGACAAAAAGTGCTCTGGCGGCACCCTTCTCGGCGAGCGGTCTCCATATCGGCCTGTTCGAATTGCTGGCCTATGGGGCTCTGGCCGCGGGCGCGGCTGCCGAACTCGAAGGCCTGGTCGATGGCGCCTGGAAACATCTCAGCTTACGCGGTGACACGCTGCGCAAGGATGGCAAGCCGATCGAGAGCGCCGAGGAGAACAAGGCGGTGCTGCGCCAGGAACTGGCGGCGGTGCTCACTGACACGGTTCCGATCTGGCGCCGGCTCGGCGTGATCTGACGCCATGGCGGCCCACTCGACCTACCGGCTGCACGATCTCATCGGCCGGGGTGAGTCGAGCACGGTATTCCGGGCCGAGGCTTCCGATGGACGGATCGTGGCGTTCAAACATCTGCGTGGCCCGGAAGCCGAGCGGGCCGGCGTGGTGGAGCGGCTCGCGGCCGAAGTCGCCCTGAGCCGGCGCCTCGATCATCCGGGTCTGGTGCGGCTTTACGATAGCGGTGTTCAGGATGGTCGGCCGTTTCTCGCGATGGAGCTGATCGAGGGGCCAACGCTTCAGGCGGTGATGGCCAAGCAGCGCCTGCTGGTGACCTGGAGCCTGTCGGTCGTGGCAGCCGTGGCCGAGGCGTTGGCCGCACTTCACGAAGCCAGCGTCGTTCACCGCGATATCAAGCCGAGCAATATCATGCTCCGCGGCGAAACCGAGCCGGTGGTGATGGACTTCGGCGTCGCGGCCTTGGCGCCCTTGGATCGGCGGGCCGATGCCGATCTTGTCGGTTCGCCCGGCTATCTCGCGCCCGAATTGATCGACGGCAAGCCGTTCGACGGCAAGGCCGATGTCTTCGCGCTGGGCGTGGTGCTGCACATGCTGCTCACCGAGACGAGGCCCTTCGACGGCATGGCGGATGCAGTGATGGAGAAAATCCGCACGACCGACCCGCCGCCGCCTTCGATGATCGATCCGGCATTGCTCGATCTGGATGCGATCGTCGCTCGGGCGTTGGCCAAGAATCCCGGACAGCGTTTCACGGCGCAGGACCTCGCCGCGGCCTTGGACGCCGTCTAGAATCCGTGTGCCTGCCACTGCCCGTCGATCATGGCGGGAAACTGTTCTGGCAAGGGCAATCCGTCGCAGGCCAGCGTGGTCGGCTCGACCAGAGCCGAGCCGTCGCTCCACCAGAGGCTGGGCCGGCCGAGCCCGGCCACCGCCTGATCGAGGATGTAGGGCAGTGTAGTGGCGAGCGTGCCCGAACCGGCCAAGCGCCAATGGCTCTTGCCCGCCACGGGGCGGGCGAGGCGCGGCGTATCGGTCCAGACCGGACCCAGACTGATGAGCTGCTGTTCGATCCGCGCCGGGTCGATGTCGCGTGTCACCGCGCCGATGGCGATCTCGGATGCATTGGCGAGCCAAGCCGAGGCGGCGATCGCCAAAGGCGCGGCGCCCGCCGTGTTGTCGCTGCACGCGGCGACCACGAAGGGGAATTCGCGGCCTGAACGGTCAAGGCTTGGCACCAGGACCCCGACGGCCGCCTGACGCCCGGCGAGGCCCGCTGAAAGCGCAAACT
>CAZNZI010000239.1:0-4738 GCA_964577475.1 uncultured Rhodospirillaceae bacterium | reverse complement strand
GAGGAAGTCCGACACGCGGTCGCGGCCAAAGGGCGGCACCACGGCGCGATAGCCGCGCGCCAGCGGGCTCAGGAAGACGGTATCGAGCTCGTCGTTGAAATCGAAGATCGCCCGGTTCATCGGCTCGAGCGGATCGTTGGTCGCGTTGAATTCGGCCACGGCATCGGGGTCGCTGGCCGGCGGTTTTTCCGCGCACGCCCAGACCACCGCCGCGGTCACAAAAACCACGGTCCAGCGCGTCATGCGTTGGGTAAATGTCTTCGTATCCATGGCCGTTTCGCGAATTCGCGCCAGTGACCCCAATAGTGCGATCGAGCGTAGCAGCAGCAGAGGGCCAAGTCCTTGGCCCTAGAGACTTTTCGTTAACATATGCGCGTCAAAAACACCAGAGGGGCGGTGGCGGGCCGCCTGCTTTTTTGTGACCCCCGCCGTTGCGCCACACCCACCGCTAGCCTACGGTAAGCCGCGCGAATGAAAGGGATAATGGCGTGAAAACGCGCGAACGGAGTTTCGATCGGGGCGCTATCGTCTTCCGCGAAGGCGAAGCAGGCGATTCCTTGTTCCTGGTCGAATCGGGCCGGATCGAATTGGAGAAAGCCGGGGCCGACGGCAGTCCGGTAGCGGTTGCCACGATCGGGCCCTACGAACTCTTGGGGGAGATGGGCGCCGTCGACGGTGCGCCCCATGGCGTCACGGCGCGCGCGCTCGAAGCCAGCCGCCTGCGCGCCATCCCGCGCAAGGACTTCAAGACCTGGCTCCAGCAGGAGCCCGATGTCGCGGCTCATGTGATCGAGACGCTGGTCGGACGGCTGCGCGCCGCCGATGTGCTGATCGCCGGCCAGCGCCAGGGCGGCGCCGGCAACGCGCTGGTCGTCGCCGGATCGGGTGCCGCGCCCGCGCCCGTGGCTCGCGGCGGGTTCTTCAGCGCGTTGTCGGCTTGGCTCGGCAGCCGCAAGAGCCGCGAAGACACCCTGCCGCGCGACACCGAAATCCCATTCAAGATCGCCATGGCGGCGCTCAACAACGATGTCGATGCCGCCTGGACGCGGGCGCTGGCCAGTGCGCTCGACAACCGCGCGGGCATCGCCGTGCGCGTGATCGAAACCCCGGTCGCCTCGCCGGCCGGGATCGACCAGACGCAGATCTATGCCGCGGCCTTGCGCGGGCGTCAGGCGCTGGGTCAGGCCGGCAACGATGTCGATCTGCTGATCTGGGGCGATGTGCACGAGGAAGGGTTCTCTCTCTGGTTCACCTCGCATGGACTCGGCAACGACGAAGACCGGCCCGGCAGTTTCGGTCCCTATCTGCGCCTCGACCTGCCGCCCGAACTCGATCCGCCGCTGGGCGACATTCTCTATGTCGCGATCCTGGCCGCGATCGAGACGCAGAACGAACAGGCGGCCATGCGCCAGCGCCGCCTGCTGCCGGCCGCGCTCGACATGGCCGACGATCCGGTCAAGTCGCTGCCCGCCAATTGGGGCCCCGTGCGCGGCCGCACGGCGCTGACGGTCTGGGGCCATGCCTGTGCGACGCGGGCCGCGATCGACGGCGATATACGCTGGTACGACCGCGCGCAGCAGGCCTATCGCGCTGGCCTTCAGCGGCTGCCGCGCAACGAGCACGGTCCGGACGAAGCGCTGTTGCGCCGCCATCTCGGCGGCGTGCTCCAGGCGGTCGGCGAAAAGAAGCAGGACGCGGCGATGATCGAAGCGGCCGTCACCGAATTCCGCGCCGCGGTCGAGAGCCTGTTGAAGACGGTCCACCCGCATGAATGGGCCAGCAACCAGAACCGGCTCGGCCTCGCGCTCTACCGGCTCGATCTGCTGACCGGCCGCACCGATCTCTTGCGCGATGCGCTCTCCGCCTTCCAGGCGGCGCTGACGATCTTCACGCGCACCGAGGTGCCGGCGCGCTGGGCCGAGGTGATGAACAACCTCGCCCAGGTGCTGCAGGTCTTCGGCGACCAGACCAAGAGCGTCGACATCCTGACCCGTGCCGTCGAAGTCAGCCGCGGCGCGGCCGAGATGCGCAGCCGCGACCGCAATCCGCTGGCCTGGGCGGCGACCCAGAACTCCCTCGGCTCGGCGCTGTTCCTGCTCGACAAGCATCGCGGCACCGGCGCCAATCTCGAAGACGCGGCTGCCGCTTTTGCCAATGCGCTCGATGTCTACCGCGCGATGGGCGCCGGCCGTCCGGCCGCCGTGACCGAGAAGAACCTCACCCGCGTGCGCCAGCTGATCCAGGAACGCGGTTCGCGCAAAGTGGCGAAGCCCGACTGGGCCGACGGCAAAAACTAGGCATCTGAACGCTTTCGCCAGAGGCAAGAGTCGATTCTGTTACGACTCGCATAGTCGGGCACGCCTGGGACTCACATATTTTCGCGATGATGCACGCCGTGCTTGTAGCGCATTCCGCGTTCCCACTAAGATCGCGGCGAGCGCTGGGGCGCAACAATCAAGTCGCGGGGGAGTGTTCGATGCCTTCCATCAACGTGAAAGCTTTGGACAAGGGTGACGCCGAAGACGTGTGCTGGTTCATCGCCGAATCGCTGGCCAGCATGAACGATACGGCCGGCACATTGGTCAACATCGCCGCGTTCCTGCGCAGCGCCTATAAGCTGACCGACGAGGAAGAGGACATCATCCAGAACCCCTCGTTCCTGGCCAACGGCCACGGTGGCCGGTCACCGAGCACGCGCAAATATTTCTCCAGCCGCGGTCTCAAGAATTTCGGTGGCGGTGCGGCGAGTTTCGCCAGCGGTCTCGCCTCGGGCGTCACCATGGTCGACACGGTCGGCATCGTTCAGGGCGCCAATGCGGTCGGCACCACCACGGCGCATCTCGTCGGCGTCAAGGCGGCCGGTGCCCGGTTCAAGAAAAGCCAGACGATCACCCGCTGGGTCGATGCGATCATCGCAGCGAAATCGGCAAAGTTGGGCGTGCGTGCCGCGGGCCTGGCCGGTTCGGCGATTCCGATCCCGGCCGTGGGGCTGGGCATCGGCATCGCCACCACGGTCGCCAAGCTCGGCATCAAGGTGACGATGCAGAACCTGATCACACGCACCTCGATGGAAGTCCATTGGCGCGCCTACCAGGAACTCGCGATCAGCCGCGGCCTGTCCGGCGGCACCGGTGCCGCCGGCCCCGCTTCGGCGATGTTCTACGAGATTTTCACCAAGCGCGGCATCACGCGCATCTTCGGCAAATACGACGCCGAAGCCCTGATCAAAGAGCCCGGCGGCTGGATGGCGCTGCGCGACAAGCTGATGCTGATCTGAGAGCGGACGAGGTCCGTTTTTCAGATCACTTCAGCCGTCATTGCGAGAAGCAACGCGACGAAGCAATCCAGGGTCGTGCCTGAAACCTGGATTGCTTCGCTTCGCTCGCAATGACGGAGTGACTTTCTAAATCGCCCGCGTCGCTTCCGTCAGCCAGCGCGCGGTCTCTTTATCCACCAGCGGACCGATTTCCTTGCGCACGCGCGCGTGATAGGCGTTGAGCCAGTCGCGCTCGTCGGCGGTCAGCAGGTCCTTATTCACCAGCGCGAGGTCGATCGGCGCAAGGGTCAGCGTCTCGAAGCTCAGCATCGGCTTCTCGGCATCCTTCACCGCGTCGTCTTTTTTCACGACGATCAGGTTCTCGATGCGGATGCCATAGGCGCCGGTTTTGTAATAGCCGGGTTCGTCCGATACGATCATGCCTGGTAGCAGCGCCTGGGAATTGCCGACCTTGGAAATCCGCTGTGGCCCTTCATGGACGCCGAGATAGCTGCCGACGCCGTGCCCGGTGCCGTGGTCGTAATCGAGGCCTTCGTTCCACAGTGCGTGGCGGGCCAGCGCGTCGAGCTGGCTGCCGGTGGTGCCTTGCGGGAAGCGCGCCATGGCCAGCGCGATATGGCCTTTCAATACCAGTGTGAAGCGCCAGCGTTCTTCCGCGCCCACCTTGCCGATGGCGATGGTGCGCGTCACATCGGTCGTGCCGTCGAGATACTGGCCGCCTGAATCGAGCAGGAACAATTGCCCGGTCTCGATTTGGCGCTGGGTCTCGGGCATGGCGCGGTAGTGGACGATCGCGCCGTTGGGCCCCGCACCCGCGATGGTCGGGAAGCTCAGCCCGCGGAAGTGTTCGCCCTTGGCGCGGAATTCCTCCAGCTTGTCGGCGGCGGCAATCTCGGTCAGCCCGCCCGCGGGTGCCGTCTTCGCGAGCCAGGCCAAGAACCCCGCCAGCGCGACACCGTCGCGCCGATGGGCGCGGCGCGTGCCCTCGAGTTCCGCGGCATTCTTGCATGCCTTCGGCAATTGGCAGGGATCGCTGCCGCGCGAAATCAGCGCGCCCGTATGGCTCAACCGGTCGAGCACCCAGGCGGGCGCGGTCCCGTAATCGAGCCGCACGCGCTTGCCCTTCAACGCATCCAGCGCCGGACCGAATTCCGCGGGCGCGGCGGTCGCGACATCGTTGCCGAGATGGGCCGCGAGGCCCGGCATGCGCTTCTTCTCGTCGACGAACCACTCCACGCCGCCGTCGTTGTGAACGATGGCGAAAGAGAGCGGCAGCGGCGTATAGGGCACGTCATTGCCGCGCACATTCAGAAGCCACGCGATCGAATCGGGCGCGGAGAGCACCGCCGCATCGATCTTGTCCTTGCGCAGAGTCTCGGCGACCTCGGCCCGTTTCTCGCCGCTGGTCTTGCCCGCATGTTCGACAGCGTAGGGCTCGACCGGTTCGGTCGGCGCGGCGGG
>CAZNZI010000238.1:0-4253 GCA_964577475.1 uncultured Rhodospirillaceae bacterium | reverse complement strand
AGCGAAGCGACCTAGCACCATTGAGGTGCGCAGCCCGCGCGGCGCGGTGGGCATCATGCAACTGATGCCCGAGACGGCCGCCAACCCGGTGGTCGGCATCGACGGTGTCGACACCGATGCCGACCGCAATGTCGAAGCCGGTGCCAAATATCTCCGTTACCTGATCGACACCTATCTCGACGACCCGAAGATCGACGTGAAGAATCGCGTGCTGATGGGTTTCGCTGCCTATAACGCGGGACCGGGCAACCTCGCCAAGTTCCGCAGCGCGGCGGCGCGCAATGGGCTCAACCCGAATGTGTGGTTCGACAATGTCGAAAACGGCGCCGCACGCATCGTCGGGCGCGAGACGGTGCAGTACGTCAGCAACATCTATAAGTATTACATCGCCTACGACATGCTGATGGAGCAGATCGCCGCCACCCAGGAAGCACGGCGGCGGGTGCAGCAGTAGCCGCTATTCGTCGCCCATCTTGAGCGCGGCGAGGAAGGCGGACTGCGGAATCTCCACCTTGCCGAACTGGCGCATGCGCTTCTTGCCCTTCTTCTGCTTGTCGAGCAGTTTGCGCTTGCGCGACACGTCGCCGCCGTAGCACTTGGCCAGCACGTCCTTGCGCAGCGCGCTGATCGTCTCGCGCGCGACGATGCGACCGCCGATGGCCGCCTGGATGGCGATCGGGAACATCTGGCGCGGGATCAATTCCTTCAACCGCTCGCAGATCTGCCGGCCGCGGCTTTCGGCGCGCACGCGATGCGAGATGAAGGCCAAGGCGTCGACCGGCTCGTCATTGACCAGGATATTGACCATGGTCAGATCGGCCTCGCGATAATCCTCGATCTCGTAATCGAAGCTGGCGTAGCCGCGGCTGATCGACTTCAGCCGGTCATGGAAATCGAAGACGACTTCGTTGAGCGGCAGGCGATAGACCACCATGGCCCGCTTGCCGGCATAGGTGAGATCGATCTGCTGGCCGCGGCGATCGGTGCACAGCTGCAACACGGGACCGAGATGTTCGTCAGGCACCAGGATCGTCGCCTTGATCCACGGCTCTTCGATCTTCTCGATGCGCGTCTGATCGGGCATGTCGGCCGGATTGTGCAGTTCCTGCACCACCCCATCGGTGAGGCTGACCCGATAGACGACACTGGGCGCGGTCGCGATCAGGTCGAGATTGAACTCGCGGGTGAGGCGTTCCTGGATGATTTCGAGATGCAGCAGCCCAAGGAAACCGCAGCGGAAGCCGAAGCCGAGCGCCGCCGAGGTTTCCGCTTCGTACTGGAAGCTCGAATCATTGAGGCGCAGCTTGGCGAGCGACTCGCGCAATTCCTCGAAATCGGCGGCATCGATCGGGAACAGGCCGCAGAACACGACCGGCACGCTCGGCTTGAAGCCAGGCAGGGCCGTTTCGGCGGGGCGGCGCTCTTCGGTGATCGTGTCACCGACGCGGCAATCGGCCACGGCCTTGATGCTCGCCTGCATGAAGCCCATCTCGCCCGGCATGAGCGCATCGGCGGCGATCAGCTTGGGCGTGAAATAGCCGACACGGTCGATCTCGTAGGTGGCACCGGTCGCCATCATGCGGATCTTCTGGCCTGCGCGCAGCGTGCCATTACGCACGCGCATCAGGGTGATGACGCCGAGATAGGCATCGTACCAGGAGTCGACCAGCAGCGCCTGGAGCGGCGCATCGGGGTCGCCCTTGGGCGGCGGCAGATGGGTGATCGCTTCGAGCACGTCGTCGATGCCGATGCCGGTCTTGGCCGAGGCCAGAACCGCATGGGAGGTATCGAGTCCGATAACCTCCTCGATCTGCTCCTTCACGCGCTCCGGTTCGGCGGCCGGCAGATCGACTTTATTGATGACCGGGACGATCTCGTGCCCGGCATCGATAGCCTGGTAGACATTGGCCAGGGTCTGCGCCTCGACGCCCTGGCTGGCATCGACCACCAGCAATGAACCTTCGCAGGCGGCCAGCGATCGGCTGACCTCGTAGGAGAAGTCCACGTGGCCGGGCGTGTCCATCAGGTTGAGCGCATAGAGTTCGCCATTCTGCGCCCGGTAGTTGAGGCGGACGGTCTGCGCCTTGATGGTGATGCCGCGTTCACGCTCGATATCCATGGAATCGAGGATCTGTTCGCGCATCTCGCGTGCCTCGACCGCCCCGCACCGCTCGATCAGACGGTCGGCGAGGGTGGATTTTCCGTGGTCGATATGGGCGATGATGGCGAAGTTACGGATATGGGCGAGATCGGTCATGGCGGGGGACCATAAGGGAGCCGGGACCGCGGGGCAATGGGGCACCAGGGGTTGTACGCAGATGGGCAGATTGAGCTAAATTGCGCCCTGTCCGGAGGCGATCCGGGTTAGAGACCAAAGGGCTGATGGCCGATACCGTCGTGTTAGATCAAAGGCATACCGAACTGGTCGAGAGCGGGGTCTCGATCCGGGTGGCTTCGCGCGACGCCGGCAACGGCTCGAGCCTGGCTCTGGGGCTGGGCTGTCATGTCGCCGAGGGCGGCCGGCGGGTGACGATCTATCTGGCGACTATCCCCGGCCGGACGGTGATCGACCACGTGCGGCAATCGGGCGTGGTCGCGGCGTCCTTCCATCAGGTGGGCACCAACCGCACGATCCAGATCAAAGGCCATCAGGGCCGGGTGCGGCCTGCCGCCGAGCCGGATCGTACGCAGCTGGCGCGGTATCTGGCGCTGTTCGAGACGGCGGTCAGCGCCTACGGGTTCGATAGCAGGCTGGTCCGTGGCGGGATGGGCTACGCCCTGGAGGACATCTCCGCCATCAGCTTCACACTCGAGACCGCGTTCAGCCAGACGCCGGGGCCCCAGGCGGGCGGGCCGTTGCAGCAATGATCTCCCTCGACGCCGTCCGCTATTGCCTGGAGAGCAGCATCCCGCCGGCCATCGCGACCTGCGCGCCCGATGGTACGCCCAATGTGACGCCACTCTCGCAGATCGAATATGTCGACAGCGACCATGTGGCGCTCTCGTTCCAGTTCTTCAACAAGACTCGCAACAACGTCCTGGCCAATCCCTTTGCCGAGGTGATGCTGGTCGATGACCGGACGGCGACGATCTACTATCTGTCGGCCGAATATCTGCGCACCGAGACGGCTGGCCCGGTCTTCGAGCGGATGAAGGCGAAGCTGGCCGGGATCGCCTCTCACACCGGCATGAGCGGCATTTTCCGCCTGCAAGGCTCCGACATCTATCGCGTCACCCGGATCGAGCGCGCCGACTCGCTGCGCCTGCCCGAGCCGGCGACGCGGCCAAGCCGCATGTCGGCCACGCGCAGCTGTTGCGCCCGCCTGGCCTCGGCCACCGACCTGGCCGGCGCGCTCGACCACTTGCTAGCCGATCTCCACACTCATCTCGCCGTGGATCATGCGCAAGTGCTGATGCTCGATTCGTCCGGTACGAGACTCTATACGGTGGCCAGCCGCGGCTACGAGACCTCGGGCGTCGGTTCGGAAATTCCGATCGGCCAGGGCGTGATCGGCGTCGCCGCCCGTGAGCGCACGCCGATCCGCATCTTCCACGTGACCGCGGAATACGCCTATGTCCGCTCCGTACGCTATGTGACCGAGAGGGTCGGCCGCGCGGGCGATATCGAGACCGAAATCCCCCTGCCCGGCCTTGCCATGCCCGGCAGCCAGATGGCCGTGCCGATCATGGCGGGTGCCGATCTGCTGGGGGTGCTGTTCGCCGAGAGCCAGGACGATCTGCGCTTCACCTATGACGACGAGGACGCGCTGGCGACCATCGCCACCCAACTCGGCATGACGATGCGGCTGCTGGGCGATACATCCGGCGCGGGCGATGAGGCACCGGCGCCTGAGGCGAAGGCCGCCGTGGCCGGCCAGCCGGTCACGATCCGCCATTACCGGGTCGACGACAGCGTCTTCATCGACCAGGACTACCTGATCAAAGGCGTGGCCGGCGCGATTATGTGGAAGCTCGTCAGCGATTTCGTCGAGCGCGGCCGCAGCGAATTCACCAACCGGGAACTCCGCCTGGATCCGGCGATTGGCTTGCCGAGCGTATCGGAAAATCTCGAAGCCCGGCTGATCCTGCTGCAGCGCCGCCTGGGCGAACGCTGCAGCTTCATCCGCATCGAGAAAACGGGACGCGGCCGGTTCCGCCTGGTGGCGGACCGGCCGCGGAATCCGCTGGTGATTTAAACCGGCTGCTGTACGGTATTCGGCCAACCCGGGCAGGCTCGAAGGGCAGGCGACGGC
>CAZNZI010000237.1:0-1851 GCA_964577475.1 uncultured Rhodospirillaceae bacterium | reverse complement strand
CAGGACGAACAGATTGATGGCGAGCAGATACAGGGGAAACAGCCATAGCGCCCGGTCGAGATGGCGCTCGTTGACGTTCTCGACGACCATCACCTGAAACTGCCTCGGCAGGCAGATGATTGCTGCGAAAGACAGCAGGGTCAGCGCAACCCAGTTGGTGCGGGCGGAGGATTGCCCGGTCTGGAACAGCGATACCAGAGCAGGATCGCTGGCGGCTCGTTGAAACAAATCGCCGAAGCCATCGAAAAGCACGACGCCCACGAAGATACCGACCGCGATCAGGCTCAGGAGTTTGACCAGCGACTCGAAAGCCACCGCCGCGACCATGCCCTGATGGTGCTCGCCGGGCTGGATGCTCCGACTACCGAACAGCATCGCGAACACAGACAACAAGATCGCGGCCCACAGCCCCGCGTCGCCGATGATGGGAAAAGACGAAGAGGTCGTCTGATTGGCGGCGCCCGAGGTGATGATGATGAAGCTGGCCGACACCGCCTTGAGCTGGAGCGCCAGATAGGGCACCGATCCGATGATCGCCACGATGGTCACCGTTGCGCCCAGGGCGCCGCTCTTGCCGTAGCGCGAGGCGATCAGCGAGGCGATGGATGTGATGCGGTTGGCCTTGCTGACCCGCAATAGTTTGCGCAGCAAGACCCAGCCCAGGCAGAAGGCCAGCGTCGGACCGAGATAGATCGGCAGAAACTCGATACCGCCCTTCGACGCGCGGCCCACGCTGCCGTAGAACGTCCAGGACGTACAATAAATTGCCAGAGACAGCGTATAAACGATGCTCGAATTGATCGCGCGCGTCCCGTGGCCTGGCTGCCGGTCTACGGTATAGGCGAGCGCGAACAGGATCACCAGATAGCCGACTGCCACCGTCGCGATGAGGGCCGGACTGATCATCCTCAGTCCTCGCCTTCACCGCGCGCATGATGGGCGCGGCGCTCTGCCACGAAGGCGACAATCGCGATGACCACGGCCCAGGCGCCGAAGAGATAGACGTACAGCAGCGGCCAGCCGAGAATCGTACGTCCGCTGAAGAGGTCGAGCAGCGGGGGATTGAAGAGCACGCAAGCCAGCGCGAAAACCCCGATCAATTGGTCGCGTCTGCGTGCTTCCTCGGGCATGCGGGATCAGGCGCCGCCGGCATTTGGCCGGCTGCCATCTTGAGGCGTCAGTCGCCGTACGAGCTGGAGCACATCCTGGTTCGAGAACGGTTTGGTGATGTACTCGTCCGCGCCGGCCTGCAAGCCAAGCTTGCGTTCGCGTGCGAGGCCCTTGGCAGTCAGCATCACAATGCGGATTCCGACCAATTGCGGATTGGCACGGATTTGCGCACAGACCTCGAAGCCGTTGCGGCGAGGCATCATAGCATCCAGCAGAACGATATCCGGCCGATGCGAGACCACATCCGCCAGCGCGGCGGCGCCATCGGTTGCAACCCGCACCCGGTAGCCCTCTTTTTCCATCAGAAACCGGAGGGCGAGAACGATATTGGGATCGTCATCTGCGATGAGAACCGAAGGCGCCAATCGACACTCCGTCACTCTCTCCCCTGCTTATGGCGAGAATATCATGCACCGCCCGGGCTGTAAGCTTGGCCAAAGTATCGTGCATACATATATATTCATCGATATCGACAAAAATTAGCTCGACGCTTCCGGCCTTCTTCTGTTTGCTACCGCAATCGCGAGCGAGTGGGGAAAACGGGGAAGCGATGCGCGTTCTCGTCGTCGATGACGATCATGCTCTCGCCGCGCTGGTCGCAAGCGATCTTCGTGTCGCCGGCTATACTGTAGACGCGGTCGATCTGGCGGAAAGCGGCTTTCACGCTGCTGCGGATGTCGA
>CAZNZI010000236.1:0-4087 GCA_964577475.1 uncultured Rhodospirillaceae bacterium | reverse complement strand
GTCGGAAGTCGTGTTGCGCTGATTGGCCTTGGCGCGCACGGCGCCCGCCAGATGGATCGCTCCACCATATAAAAGGAGCTTCTCGGTCAGCGTGGTCTTGCCCGCGTCCGGATGGGAGATGATGGCGAAGGTGCGCCGGCGGGCGACTTCTTTCGGAAGGGAATCAAGGGCCGTCATGGGCGCCGTATGTCGGCGGTTGGCGCCCAAAAATCAAGGGATTTCCACGATGCCGACATGATCCCGCCATGGGGGTACGTGACTCTACGCATATCAGGGTCCAGCAAAGGCTCCGCATAATGCTTGACGGCGGCAGAATAAGACCCAAATTAACAGTCAGGCGGTGCCATGGGATGGACCGTCTGTCTGGGGTGCCGCGAGGGCCTCGGGCGGTAACAAAAAGACCGTACTCGCTCCCGAGAGAGGAGGACGTTTCGCCTATGACCCGCGTCTCCGTGTTCAGCAGTCCTTTGTTGCTGGGCTTCGACCATTTCGAACGGGTTCTCGACCGCGTCTCGAAAACCTCCGCCGAAGGCTATCCTCCCTACAATATCGAACAGATCGGCGAAGACCGCCTGCGTATCACTTTGGCGGTGGCCGGGTTCTCCGGCGAGGATCTATCGGTTTCGATCGAGGATAACCAGTTGGTCGTACGCGGCCGTCAAGGCGAAGACGATCCCAACCGGGTCTTCATCTATCGCGGCATCGCCGCCCGTCAGTTCCAGCGCAGTTTCGTGCTGGCCGAGGGGATCGAGGTGAATGGTGCGAATCTCGACAGCGGCCTTCTGCACATCGACCTGAGGCGTCCGCTGCCCGAGACCCGGGTGCGCAATATTCCGATCGGTACGGCTGGCGCCAAACCGGGCAAGGCGATCGACCTTGACGCCGGTACGGCAAAGAAAGGAGAACGGTGATGGATATGGACATGGACAACGACGTCTCGGCCAAGCTGCTCACCGTCGATGGCAATATCTCCGCGGGCGACTTCGCCCTGTGGGGCATGGAAGACGTGGCCTATATCCGCTTCGCGTCCGTCGACGGCAAGAAGGGCTGGGCGATCTTCGCGGCCGACGGGTCTGCGATCGGCGTCGCCGCCGAGCGCGAACTCGCTTTCGCCGCCGCCCGCCAGAACGACCTCGAACCGCTCAGCGTCCATTAATTTATGCCCGCGCGGCGCGTGAACAACGCGCCGCCGGTGCTGCTCGTCGCTGGCGCGTCAGACGCGCCCACCCCACCGTTATATTTTGCGTCATGGCCGGGCTTGACCTGGCCGTCCACATCTTTAAGCCAAGATTCACCGCCAAGACGCCAAGCGCGCCAAGAGGGAAAGCCTCTTGGCGTCTTGGTGCCTTGGCGGTTCAATCTTTCTCGCTGAGCGAAAGAAAGGCGTGGATGCCCGGACGCGAGCGCTGCTCGCGTGCCCGGGCATGACGACTGAATTTGAGGGTAAAGCCGAAGCTTACGCCGCGCGGCTGGCGGGGGATTCGGTGAGGAGGGCGTAGAGACCGGCGGCCGTGTCGGTGGCGCGCAGCTTCTCGCAGACCGATTTGTCGCGCAGCAGGCGCGAGATGCGGGCGAGCGCTTTCAGGTGATCGGCGCCGGCCGATTCGGGGGCCAGCAGCAGGAAGATCAGGTCAACCGGCTGCTCGTCGATCGAGTCGAAGTCGATCGGCTTCTCGAGGCGCGCGAACATGCCGTAGAGGCGCGTCAGGCTGGCGAGCTTGCCGTGCGGAATGGCGATGCCGTTGCCGACACCCGTCGTGCCCAGCTTCTCGCGCTCGACCAGCACGTCGAAGATGGCCCGTTCCGCGAGACCGGTGATCTCGGCGGCGCGCCGCGCCAGTTCCTGCAAAGCTTGTTTCTTGCTGGTTGCCCGCAAATTGGGAACCACGCCTTCGGGGCTGATCAATTCGGCAATGTCCATGCGAAGTCCATGTTCTTGCCGCCTACTTCCCCGCGTGATGCGTAAACCATCATAGCGATGCGTGCATCTTATCCAGGCGGCTGCCCTGGGGACCCCCCGGGCTGTAAGGGGCCGGACATTATGCCTGCCCCCTAATCAAGTCAAGTGAACTCCCGCCCCTGAATTTAGGCACCCATCGCCTTCTCGCGGCGGCGCTGGACCGATGAGGGAATTCTCAATACTTCCCGATACTTAGCAACCGTCCGGCGGGCGATATCGACCCCATCTTTGCGCAGGATTTCAACGATCCTATCGTCCGACAAAACGGCATCGGTGCCCTCGTTATCCACCAGGGTTTTGATGCGGTGTCGCACCGCCTCGGCCGAGTGCGCCTCGGTCCCGTCGGCCCCCGCAATGGCCTGAGTAAAGAAGTATTTCAACTCGAAGATGCCCCGGGGGGTGGCGATGTATTTATTGGCCGTCACCCGGCTGACGGTGCTCTCGTGCATCGCGATGGCTTCGGCGATGTCGCGCAGGACCAGCGGCTTGAGGTGCTGGACGCCCTTCTGGAAGAAGGCCTCCTGCTGGCGGACGATCTCGGAGGCCACTTTCAGGATCGTGTTGGCGCGCTGGTGGAGCGATTTGACCAGCCAGTTGGCCGACTGGAAACGCTCGGAGAGGTAGACCTTCTCTTCCCGGGTCTTGGTCGCGGTCGACACCTTCGCGTAATAGCGCGAATTGACCAGGACGCGCGGCAGGGTGTCGGCGTTGAGTTCGACGATCCACACGCCGCCGGGGGCGGCGCGCATCAGCACATCGGGCGTGATCGGCTGGGCAAGCGTGTGGTCGAAGGCCAGCGCCGGCTTCGGATCGAGCGCCCGGATCTCGGCGATCATCTCGGTCAGGTCTTCGCTGTCGACGCCGCAGATCTTCATCAGCCCCTGAAGGTCGCGCCGGGCCAGGAGTTCGAGCGAATTGAGCAAGGCCTGCATCGCCGGGTCGAGCCGGTTGCGGTCGCGCAATTGCAGCGCCAGGCACTCGGCCAGGCAGCGCGCGAAGATGCCCGCGGGTTCGAAGCGCTGCAGCCGCGCCAGCACCGCCTCGACGCGCGCCAGCGGTGCACCCAGGGTTTCGGCGACTTCGTTCAGATCGGCGGTGAGATAGCCCGACTCGTCGACCGCCTCGATAAGATAAAGGCCGATCATCCGGTCGACCGGGTCGGTCATATCCATGTTGAGCTGGCCGGCCAGGTGGTCGCGCAGCGAGACCTCGCGCGCGACCGACTGTTCGAGGCTGTTCTCGTCGTCGCCGAAATCGAGACGCCCGCCCTTGCCGCTCCAGTCGGTGTAGCCCGAGTCACCGTCGCCCGCGCCGTCGGCGTTGAAGGTGTTGTCATAGTCGACGTCGAGCGGCGTCTCGTTCTTCTGGCCGGGCAGGTTGTCGACCATCGGTGTTTCGACCGGACCTTCGTCGGGCGCGGCGGACTCGGAGACAGCGGCTTCGGCGGAGGCTTCGCGGTCGCTGATGCCTTCGCCCGCGCTGTCGCCCTCGTCGCGCTCGAGCAGCGGGTTGCGTTCGAGTTCGCCTTCGACGAAGGCGGTGAGCTCGATGTTCGACAACTGCAACAGCTTGATCGCCTGCTGCAGCTGCGGCGTCATCACCAATGTCTGCGATTGGCGGAGATCCAATCGGGGGGCGAGTGCCACGACTGGCCCCCTTACAGGCTGAAGCGGTCCCCGAGATAGACGCGGCGCACCCCTTCATGCGCCACGATCTCGGCCGGCGTGCCCTCCATCAGGACGGTGCCGTCATGCAGAATATAGGCGCGGTCGATGATATCGAGCGCCTCGCGGACATTGTGGTCGGTGATCAGCACGCCGATGCCGCGCAGCTTCAGCCGCGCCACCAGGTCGCGGATGTCGCCCACCGCGATCGGGTCGATGCCGGCCAGCGGCTCGTCGAGCAGCATGAAGGCCGGGTTCGAGGCCAGCGACCGCGCGATCTCGACGCGCCGCCGCTCGCCGCCCGAAAGCGCCAGCGCCGGCGCGTGCCGCAGATGGGTGATGGCGAACTCGGCCAGCAGGTCTTCGAGCATCGATTCGCGGCGCTCGCTGTCGGTCTCGCTCATCTCGAGCACGCAGCGGATGTTGTCTTCGACCGACATGCCGCGGAAGATCGAGGCTTCCT
>CAZNZI010000235.1:0-1796 GCA_964577475.1 uncultured Rhodospirillaceae bacterium | reverse complement strand
GGTGGATCGGCTCGGCGAAGATGCGCCATTCCGCCGGGTCCATGCCGAGCAGTTTCATCGTCGTGCTCGACGGCACCGGGTTCGCAAGCTCGGAAACGATGTCGGCGTGGCCGCGCTCGATGAAGCCGTCGATCGCATGATCGACGGTCTCGCGGATGAAGGGCTCGAGCGACTTCAGCGCGTCGGGCGTGAAGAAAGGATTGAGCAGCGCGCGATAGCGCGTGAGTTCCGGCGGGTCCGATTGCAGCGGGATCAGCTTGCCGACATTGGTCGGTGGCACCACCACTTCGCGCGCCGAGGAGAAGGTCTTGTCATCGCGCGCGACACGGGCGACGTCATCGTATTTGGCCAGCACCCAGTAACCGCCATGGGCCGGCGAATGCGCCACCGGGCAGCGCCCACGCATGTCGCGATATTTCTCGTATTTGGTTTCGCTGAAGTCGGGCGCGTGATGGTCGAAATCGATTTGCTGCTTCATGGACTTGCTGCTCTCCCCGGCACCTACGATAGCAGAGGCACCGGTTCGCGACCTGTTGAATGAATACGCCTGCATCCGCCTGTAGGTTGTGATAGAGAATAGCTATCAATAGGGGAACGCCTATGGTTCTGCGCCAACTGATCTATCTCGTCGCCCTGGCCCGTGAGGAGCATTTTGCCCGCGCGGCCAAGAGCTGCAACGTCTCGCAGCCGACGCTCTCGGCGGCGATCCGTCAGTTGGAGGACGAACTCGGCGCCCCGATCGTCGAGCGCGGCCACCGGTTCAACGGATTCACGCCGGAGGGTCAAGCCGTTCTCGAACATGCCAAGCGCATCCTGGCCGAGTGCGAAAGCCTGACCCAGGACCTCGGCAAGCTGAAACACGGGTTGATCGGCCGCCTGCGCTTGGGGGCGATCCCAACCGTATTGCCCGTGGTGGCTTTGATCACCGCCGCCTTCCACGCCCTGCATCCGTTGGTAACGATTGCCGTTCTGTCGCGCACCTCTGCTGAAATCCAGCGCGGCATGGACAATTTCGAACTCGAAGTGGGTCTGACCTATCTCGACAACGAGCCACTTGAGCATGTGCGGGCCGTACCGCTTTATCGCGAGGAATACATTCTGCTCGCGCCAAAAAGCGGTCCCTTCGCCGACCGCGATACGGTGACCTGGGCCGAAGCCGCCTCGGTGCCGCTCTGCCTGCTGACACCCGACATGCAGAACCGGCGCATCATCGACGGCATCTTCCGCTCGATCGGCCACAGACCGCAGCCGACACTCGAGACCAATTCGATCTTCAATCTCTGCTCCAGCGTCAGCGCCGGCCATTGGTCGAGCATCATGCCCAAGGCGCTGCTCCAGGTGTTCGGCATGCCCGAGGACACACGGGCCCTGCGCCTGGTCGAGCCCGAGACCACCCGGACCATCGGCATCATCATCCCTGACCGCGACCCGCCCTCGCCGCTGGCCGGCAGTATGTTCGAGATGGCCAAAACCCTTGATCTCGAAGGTGAAATAAGCCGGAGCCTAGCACGCAAGGCACCCGCCGCCCCCTCTGCCAAACGGCAGAAGGCCCCTGCCATTTAATAGATTTTCTCTATCGATCGTTCCGATCTTACAATTTGCCTGCAAACAGGCCTGGATCGATCCTATCTATCAATCAAACAGAGCCCAAGAACGGCCAATTCTTCTGAGGGTCAGGAAGGTCGTGAGCGCACCCCATTCGTGGAACGCCGAAGAGGCGGACGAGATCGTTTCCAAATATCGCGACATGCCCGGCGCGATGCTGCCGATGCTGCACGCCTTGCAGGCGGCGTTCG
>CAZNZI010000234.1:0-10303 GCA_964577475.1 uncultured Rhodospirillaceae bacterium | reverse complement strand
ACCGCCTTCGGATCGAGGGCGAAGGCGCTGGCATTGCGATAGTCGATATGGGGCAGCGCGGCAATGCGCGGCTCCAGCGGTGCCTTGTCGACACTGATCACATGCGCACCGGTGCCTTGCAGCACCCAGGTCCAGCCGCCGGGGCTTGAGCCGAGATCGATGCAGGTCTCGCCCGGTTGCGGCTTTATGCCGAGCAGGGTGAAGGCTTCCCACAGTTTGAGATAGGCGCGGCTGGGCGGCGTCACCTTGTCCTCGACGAACTGCGCCTCGCCATGGGGGAATGGGCTCGAACAGGCCGGCGAGGCCAGGATCGTGTCGGGCGCGATCAGCATCCAGGAGCCGAGCGGCGCGGCGGGCGCGGGATCGCCGAAGGCGAGCGGCTTGGCCGAGACCTTCGGCAGTTGTTCGGCGATCAGCGCGGCGCGGCGATGGTGCAGGTGGGGCAGCAGCACCCAGTTGCGCTGGATCGCGCGGAGCTTCTTGGCGCCATCGCCGATGGACGCGATCGCGATGCGCTCCGGCTTCAGCCAGGTGTTGGCCGCCCAGGCCACGGGCTGCGCCGGGGCCAGCACCAACCGGTCATGGATTTCCACGACGGCGTCCCCCAGTTCTTCGAGAAGCGGAGGCAGAAAGCCGTCGGGGGCGAGATAACCGTGGAGTTCGGGATCGGGCATGAGTTTGCGCAAATTACACGGATCATGGGCCGGCGAATACCTGCGATGCGCCGGTTATTCGGCGGTTTCAATTCGCGCGATTCCCTGTAGATTCGCTCCAAAATTAAGACGATCGGACAGGGAGAGCGTTCGTGCAGCTTTTCGATCTCAAAGGGCGTGTCGCGCTCGTGACGGGTGGCAATGGCGGCATCGGGCTGGGCATGGCCAAGGGCATGGCGCAGGCCGGAGCGGATATCGCGATCGCGGGGCGCAACGCCAAGAAGGCGCAGGCGGCGGTCGACGCGCTGAAGGCGCTCGGTGTGAAGGCCGACTTCATCGAGGTCAATGTGCTCAAGGAAAAGTCGTGCTTCGACATGGTAGCCGAGACCGTGAAGCGCTTCGGGCGCCTCGACATCCTGGTCAACAATGCGGGCACCACCTATCGCCGCCGCCCCGAGGACATCACCGAAGCCGAATGGCATGAGGTGGTGGACACGAATATGAGCGCCGTCTTCCACGCCACTAAAGCCGCCTATCCCGAGATGAAGAAGCTGGGCGGCGGCAAGATGATCAATATCGGCAGCATGATGTCGATCTTCGCCGCACCCTGGGTCGCCCCCTATGCCGCGTCGAAGGGCGGCGTGGTGCAGTTGAGCCGCGTGTTCGCCTGCGCCTATGCGCCCGACAACATTCAGGTGAACTGCATCCTGCCCGGCTGGATCGACACCGATCTCACCGCCGCTGCGCGCGTGCAGGTGCCGGGCCTCAACGAGAAGGTTGTCGCGCGCACGCCCGCCGGCCGCTGGGGCCGGCCCGAGGATGCCGCCGGTATCGCCGTGTTCCTCGCCTCGCAGGCGTCCAACTTCGTCACCGGCACCGCCATCCCGCTCGATGGCGGCTTCTCTGTCCAAGTGATGTGAGCCAAACGAGGGAATAAGGCGATGGGTCAGACCGCCGATATCAACCGCCGCATCGTCCTCGCCGCGCGGCCGAAGGGTGCGCCGGGCGCGGAGCACTTCCGCCTCGAAAAGGCGCCCGTGCCGGTGCCTGCGGCGGGGCAGGTGCTGTTGCGTACCGTGTTCCTCTCGCTCGATCCCTACATGCGGGCGCGGATGAGCGATGCGAAGTCCTATGCGAAGCCGACCGAAGTCGGCGATCCGATGGTCGGCGGCACAGTGTCGCGCGTGGTGAAATCGGATAACAAGAAATTCGCGGTGGGCGATCTGGTGCTCAGCTATGCCGGCTGGCAGGATTACTGCGTGACGGACGGCCGCGATCTCTTCCCGTTGCCCGCCGATATGAAGCAGCCCTCGATGGCGCTGGGCGTGCTCGGCATGCCGGGCTTCACCGCCTATATGGGCCTGCTCGATATCGGCGCGCCGAAGCCGGGCGAGACCGTGGTGGTGGCCGCCGCGACCGGCGGCGTCGGTTCCGTGGTCGGCCAGATCGCCAAGATCAAAGGCTGCCGCGTCGTCGGCGTCGCGGGCGGGGCCGAGAAGTGCCGCTTCGCCGTCGAACAGCTCGGTTTCGATGTTTGCATCGATCACCACGCGGCCGATCTGCGTGACCAGCTCGCCGTCGCCGCGCCCAAGGGCATCGATGTCTATTTCGAGAATGTCGGCGGCAAGGTGCTCAATGCCGTGGTGCCGCTGCTGAACAACAGCGCGCGTGTGCCGCTCTGTGGCCTGATCTCGCAATACAATGCCGACAAACTACCCGATGGTCCCGATCGCAGCCCGATGCTGCTCAGCGCGATCCTGACCAAGCGCCTCAAGGTGCAGGGCTTCATCATCAATCTCGACTACGGCGCGCGCTTCCCCGACTTCCTGGCCGAGATGGGGCCCGGGGTCGCGAGTGGTCGCGTCAAATACACGGAGCACCGCGTCGCCTCGCTCGAAGACGCGCCGGTTGCTTTCATGGGCCTGCTCGAAGGCAAGAACTTCGGCAAAGTCGTCGTCGATGTCGGGCCGGTGTGAGCATGGCTGACAAGAAGCCGCGCGTCGGCCTGTTCGTCACCTGCCTGGTCGATCTGTTCCGGCCGACGGTCGGTTTCGCCGCCGTGTCGCTGCTCGAACGCGCGGGTTGTGTCGTCGAAGTGCCGATGGCGCAGACCTGCTGCGGCCAGCCCGCCTATAACAGCGGCGACAAGGAAGACGCGAAGGATCTCGCCAAGCGCGTGATCGCGTTGTTCGAGAATTTCGATTACGTCGTTGCGCCGTCGGGTTCCTGCGCCGGGATGATCCGCGAACACTATCCGCGCCTCTTCGCCGACGATCCCGAGACCCATCATCGCGCCGAGCATATGGGTCATCGCACCTATGAGCTGGTCTCGTTCCTGGTCGATGTGATGGGGATGTCGGCCGTCGATGCGGAATATGCCGGCACCGTCACCTATCATGACTCCTGTTCGGGTTTGCGTGAGTTGGGCGTGAAGGAACAGCCGCGCAAACTGTTGAAGAGCGTGAAGGGGACCAAGCTGGTCGAACTGCCGGGGGCGGAGACTTGCTGCGGCTTCGGCGGGACCTTCTGTATCAAGTATCCCGATATCTCGATCCGCATGGCGTCGGACAAGACCGAAGACATTGCCAAGACCGGCGCTGACACGCTGCTGGCCGGCGATATGGGCTGCCTCATGAACATGGCGGGCCGCTTGAGCCGCGAGGGCCGTCCGGTGCGCGTGCGCCATGTGGCCGAAGTGCTGGCGGGCATGACCGACGAAGTCGCGCCGATCGCCGACAGCGAGACGGGCTGAGCGATGGATCCGACCAGTCCGCAGTTCAAGGAAAACGCCAAGGTCGCGCTGGCCGATCCAATCCTGCGCCAGGCGCTCGATAAAGCGCGCGTCGGCTTCTCGGCCATGCGCAAGAAGGCCTATGACCGGCTGCCGGAATTCGAGGCGCTGCGCGACGAAGCCAAAGCGCTGAAGGAACACACGCTCGCCCATCTCGACTTCTATCTCGATACGTTCGAGAAGAACGTCATCGCGAACGGCGGCCATGTGCATTGGGCGCGCAATGCCGAAGAGGCGCGCGCGATCGTGCTGCAGATCTGCAAGCGGCTCGAGGCGCGCACGGTGACCAAGGGCAAGTCGATGGTCTCGGAAGAGATTGGCCTCAACCAGCATCTCGAGGCCAACGGCATCATCCCGGTCGAGACGGATATGGGCGAATACATCATCCAGCTCCGCCATGAACCGCCCAGCCATATCTTGGCGCCCGCCTTCCATCTGATCCGCGAACAGTGGACCGATGCGTTCCGCGCGGCGCACACCGATCTGCCGCCCGACCGGCCGCTGGAAGAGCCGCGTGCGCTGGCCGACGAAGGCCGCGCCGTGCTGCGCGACAAGTTCATCCAGGCCGATGTCGGCATCACCGGCGGCAACTTCCTGATCGCTGAAACGGGCACGACCGTCATCGTCACCAACGAAGGCAATGGCGACCTGACCCAGACTCTGCCGAAGGCCCATATCGTCGTCAGCAGCATCGAGAAGGTGGTGCCGACCCTCGACGACACGATGCTGCTGCTGCGCCTGCTGCCGCGCTCGGCGACGGGGCAGGAGATCGCGACCTATGTAACGTTCTCCACCGGGCCGCGCCGTGCCACCGATCTCGACGGGCCGGGCGAGTATCATGTCGTGCTGCTCGACAACGGCCGCTCGGCGATGCTGGGCATCGAGTTCCAGGACATGCTGCGCTGTATCCGCTGCTCGGCCTGCCTCAACCATTGCCCCGTCTATCTCTCGCTCGGCGGTCACGCTTACGGTTGGGTCTATTCGGGCCCGATGGGCGCGGTATTGACGCCGAGCCTGATCGGCGTCGACACGGCCGGCCATCTGCCGAATGCATCGACCTTCTGCGGCAAATGCGAGAGCGTCTGCCCAGTGAAGATTCCGCTGCCGAAGATGATGCGCCACTGGCGCGAGCGGCAATGGGAGCGCGCGCAGGAAGCGAAGCGCTACCGTCTCGGCCTGAAGCTCTGGGCCTATGCGGCGCGGCGTCCCACACTCTATCGCTGGGGCGCGGAACTCGCGGCGCGCTTCCTCGGCAATCAGGCCGGGATGAAGGGCAAGTTGCGTTCGCTGCCGCTGGCCGGTGGATGGACTCAGGGCCGCGACCTGCCGGCGCCCGAGGGCCGCAGCTTCATGAGTCTCTGGGCCGAGAAGCAGCGGAGCAAAGCACCATGAGCAGCGCCCGCGATCAGATCCTCGGCGGCATCCGCAAATCGCTCGGCCGCGGCGCGCTCACAGGAGACGCCGCCGCAGTGCCGCGCAAACGTCTCGACCAGCACCCGGCGAACCTCATTCCGGCGCGCACCAAGAATCTCGACGCCGAGGGTCTGACGGCGACCTTCAAATCCTTCGCGGAGGAAGCCGACGCCACCGTCGCGCGCGTGGCGAGTGCCGCCGATGTGCCGAAAGCGGTGACGGAGTATCTCGCCAGCCGCAACCTGCCCGCCGAAGCGGTGCGCTCGCCCGACACAGCGCTCGACGCCTATCCGTGGTCCGAGGTGCCGCTGTTGCGCATGCGTGCGGGCCGCGCCACCGGCAGCGATGCCGTGAGCATCACGCCCGCCTTCGCCGCTGTTGCCGAGTCGGGCACGGTGATGCTGACCTCGAATGCCGACCGGCCGACCACGCTCAACTTCCTGCCCGGCACCCATATCGTCGTGCTGAAGAAGGACCAGATCGTCGGCGACTACGAGACCGCCTGGCAGAAGCTGCGCGACAGCGCATCCGCGCGGGGCGAGGTGATGCCGCGCGCGGTCAACATGGTCACCGGACCTTCGCGGACCGGCGATATCGAGCAGAAGCTTCAACTCGGCGCGCACGGGCCGATCCGGCTGCACGTCATCATCGTCGACGGCTGATTTTTCAATCGTAACAGTGGTTCATACATATTCATGCTTGACTTTTATGTCGGAAAACATATCTTACGATATATCAATCGACATAAACATGGAGTTTTCGATATGCGATTTGGTTTTGGACGGCACCGGCACGAGGGCTATGAGGGCGATCGCTTCGACGATGCTCCTCATGGTGGCCATCATGACGGTCATCATCACGACGGATACCACGATGGCCACCATCATGGCCGGCGCCATATGCGCCGCCACGGGCGGCATCATGGCTTCGGCGATTTCGGCGGCGAAGGCGGGCGCGGTCTCGGCCGTGGACGCAAGCTCGGCGCAAGCGATCTGCAGCTTGTCATCCTGGCGCTGCTCGAACAGAAGCCGCGGCATGGCTACGAGCTGATCAAGGAACTTGACGAACGCTCGGGCGGCTTCTACAGCCCCAGCCCCGGTATGATCTATCCGGCGCTGACCTTTCTCGAAGAGATCGGCCACGCGACGGTCGAGGCCGACGGCACCAAGAAGCTCTACAGCATCACCGAGCCCGGCAAGGCGCATCTCGCCGCCAACCGTCCGCTCGCCGATGCGATGCTGATGCAGCTTGGCCGCATCGCCAGCAAGATGGACCGCGTGCGGCGCGTCTTCTCGGGCGATCCGGCGCCGGCCGACGGCGAGAGCGAAGAAGAGCTGCGCCACATGGCCGATGAGCTGGTTCAGGTGCGGCGCAATCTGAAGGCGATCCTGCACACGGCGGCGCATGGCGCGCTCGACGAGCAGAAACGCATAGCGTCCATTCTGCGCCGTGCCATCGACGAGATCGGATCGGGCAAGTAAGGTCGCCCCGACAGATCAGCAACGGTGAAACCCGGCCGATGACGACGACCAAGCCCGTACTCGCGCAACTGATCCCGTTCGTGATGATGATCTTCATCGTCTACCTCACGGTCGGGATTCCGCTCTCGGCGCTCTCGCTTTATGTGGGCGGCGAACTGGGTTATGGCACCGTCACGGTCGGCTGGGTGATCGGCATCCAGTCGATCGCGACCCTGCTGACGCGCAAGCTTGCCGCCGACGTCACCGACTCGCGCGGTACGCGGCCCTCGGTGATGGCGGGCCTCGCCATCATTCTGATCGCCGGCGTCTTCTATGTGATCGCAGCGGCACTCCACGGCAACGCAGGCCTCGATCTCGCGATCTTGCTCCTGGGCCGCATCGGCCTGGGCATCGGTGAAAGCCTGCTGATCACCGGCACGCTGACCTGGGGCATCGGCACGGTCGGTCAGGCGAATGCGGGCAAGGTGATGACCTGGAACGGGATCGCGATGTATCTCGCCATCGCCGTCGGTGCGCCGCTCGGTCTTGTCATCATGAAGGCCTATGGCTTCCTGGGCGTTGCGGTCGTGATGCTGGTGCTGCCGATCATTTCCTTCGGCATCGCACTTACGATCAAGCCGATCGCGCTGCATGCCGGCAAGCGGCTCGCCTTCTACACGGTGCTCGGCCGCATCTGGGGGCCGGGACTCGGTCTCTTGCTCGCCACCGTGGGTTTCGGTGCCATCGGGGCGTTCATCGCGCTCGACTATCACACGCGCGGGTGGAACGGCGCCGGCTTTGCGCTCACCGTCTTCGGCGGCGCCTATATCGCCATGCGTCTTGTCTTCGGCGGCTTGCCCGACAAGATGGGCGGCGCGCGCGCCGCTCTGATCTTCCTGCCGATCGAAGTCGTTGGGCAGGTTCTGCTCTGGGCGGCGGATACGCCGGACCTGGCTATTCTCGGTGCAGCACTCAGCGGTCTTGGTTTCTCCCTGGTCTTCCCCGCCTTCGGCATCGAAGCGGTGAAGCGCGTGCCGCCGCAAAGCCGCGGTGCGGCGCTGGGCGGCTATGTCGCGTTCTTCGACGGTGCCCTGGGTGCGACCGGTCCTGTCGCCGGTGTGGCCGCGGCGGCCTGGGGCTATCCTTCGGTCTTCCTGGTCGGCGCGGTGGCGGCGGTTGCCGCATTCGGCATCGCTTTCCGCGAGTCGAATCATCGCGCCGTCACGGAAACGCAGCCAGGAATCACTTGAGCGGCTAGTACCGGTGTCGTATGACCGGGGGGATTTCTTTCCCTTCGGAGGACACCGATGACGACCGCCGCCATTCCGACCCTGGCCGCCCGCCTTTGGCCGCAGACCGCTGCCAATTCTCTCCCGCGCGCCATTGCGTTGATCCTGGCCGGTTCAATCCTCCTCGCCGTCTCGGCCCATGTGAAGGTGCCGTTCTGGCCCGTGCCGATGACGATGCAGACCTTCATCGTCCTGATGATCGGCGCGGCCTATGGCTGGCGGCTCGGCGGTGCGACCCTGATCGCCTATCTGATCGAGGGTGCCGCCGGCCTGCCGGTCTTCACCGGCGGCGCGGGTCCGCTCTACATGGCGGGGCCGACGGGCGGCTATCTCGCCGGCTTCGTCGTCTCGGCCGCCGTCTCCGGCTGGCTGATCCAGAATGTCGTGCGTGGCACGATCAGCGCGCTGGTTGCGTTCCTGATCGCCGATGCGCTCGCTCTCGCGCTTGGTGTCGCCTATCTTTCGACCTTGATCGGTTTCGAGAAGGCGATCGCCGGCGGCCTGATGCCGTTCCTGGCTGGCGAGGCGCTCAAGATCGTGCTGGCCACGGCGCTGACCGTTGGCGCCACGCCGTCGCTCCGCCGCGCCCGCTGATCATTTCATAGGAGTTCTGCCATGCCCGATGCGTCCGGTTCTCGCAAGAGCGCGGCGATCTCCGCCAAGGAATTGGCGGCGCGGCGCGACATCATTGCCGCGTGCCGGGAAATGAACGCGCTGGGCATCAACCAGGGTACCTCGGGCAATATCAGCATGCGGTTCGGCAACCACATGCTGATTACGCCGACCGCGATGCCCTATGAGAAGATGAAGCCCGCCGATCTCTGCCGCATGCCGATCGAGGGCGAGTACGGCAGTTCCGACGGATCACTGATGCCGTCGACCGAGTGGCGTTTCCATCTCGACATCCTGCGCGCGCGGCCCGATGTGGGCGCCGTGGTCCATTGCCACAGCACCTATGCGACGGCGCTCGCCATCTGCCACAAGCCGATCCCGGCGATTCATTACATGATCGCGGGCGCCGGCGGGCCGACGATCAATGTCGCCGAATACGCGACCTACGGCACCAAGGAACTGTCGGTGTTTGCGCTGAAGGCGCTCGAAGGCCGCACCTGCTGCCTGCTCGGCAATCACGGCCAGATTGCCACCGGCCCGACGCTCGACCGCGCGCTCTGGCTGGCCGTCGAACTCGAGACGCTGGCCAAGCAGTACGTGCTGACCCAGCTGATCGGCGGCGCGCGCATCCTGCCCGACGACGAGATCGCCCGCGTGGTCGAGAAGTTCAAGGTCTACGGCCCGCAGGAACGCAAGGACCTGGAAGCCGCGATGGCCTCCAAGGCGAGCAAGCCGGTGAAAGCCAACCCGCGCCGGAAGTCGGCGGCGAAGCCGAAGCGCCCTGCTCGTCGTCCCGCGAAGCGCTGATACTGTTCAGCCGTCACTCCCGCGAAGGCGGGAGTCCAGAGCCGTTTCCCGTGTGACCCTGGATGCCCGCCTTCGCGGGCATGACGAAGGAAACGATCCGAGGAAGCAGATTTAGGCTGCCTCGCCATTTAGGCCGTCATTGCGAGCGTAGCGAAGCAATCCACGGGTGTGCCTGAAGCCTGGATTGCTTCGTCGCGTTGCTCCTCGCAATGACGAAGAAAAATTGAGGCCGCGTTATAGAGGATAAGCTCACCCGGTAGGCGATCATTGGCCGCCTGATCGGAGCGAAATAACGATTACGACGACCGCGGGGAAAATGAGAAGGACAAAGACCAGACATCCCAATGGCAGCCATGTGCCGGCGCTTGGCCAGCGCCGCTCCACCCACCGCATGATCGGGTCAACAATAAGTAGATTGATGATGGCCGTGAAGATCATGGTTCAATCAGCTTTCGGGACACGCCCTGCAGCAGCTAACTAACCCCCATCTCCTTCCGCCAGGGCGGATCGGCGCCGGGGCGGGAGCAGGTGATGGCGGCGGCCTGGGCCGCGAATTCCAACGCCGGGCCGATTTCCGTTTCCGTCAGCGCGCGCAGCTTGTCGCGTTTCAGGACCTTGGTCTCCGACAGGCGGACCAGAAAGGCGGCGTGGAAGGTGTCGCCCGCGCCGATCGTATCGACCACTTTCGCCGGAGCCGCCGGGCGGTAGGTCTGTCCCGTGCGGGTATAGGCGGTCGCGCCGGCATCGCCGTCGGTGACAACCACCACGGCTGCGCCGTTCTTCAACCAGTCGGCGGCGGCCCGGGCCGGGGGGGTACCGGGCCGCAGATAGTCGAGGTCTTCGACCGACACGCGGACGATGTCGCCCAGCGTGATCAGCGACTCCATCTTCTTGCGGTAGGCGGTCACGTCGGCGATCAGCGACGGGCGGCAATTGGGATCGACGGCGATGATGGCGGTCTTGCGCGCGGCTTCCACCAGATTGCGCGTCTCGGCCGCCGATGGCTCGTTGATCAAAGTGGTCGAGCCGAAATGCAGGCATTCGACGCCGGTCAAACTGACGCGCGAGGATTCGAATCGCCACATACGCGCAGCACTGCCGTCGTCATAGAAGGCGTAGCTGGCCTGGGTGCCGGTATAGCGCACGAAGGCGAGCGTAGTCTGCAGCTTCGAGCGGGTGACGCGCGAGATGTCCACATTCGAGTCGGTCATATGCTTGGCGATCATCTCGCCGAACATGTCGTTCGACACGCCACTCACGAAGCCGGCCGGCACGCCC
>CAZNZI010000233.1:0-8033 GCA_964577475.1 uncultured Rhodospirillaceae bacterium | reverse complement strand
TCCCGGCTGTTGTCCGGGAATTGTGCCCCTGGTCGGCGTGTCATAGGCTCTGGGGATGCGGAAATGCCATTCGTGCTACCTTTTCCGCGGGGGTGTATCGCCGTCTGGATGACAGGAGTCGCGCATGCATACCCGTTCCCTGCTCGCCGTTGCCGCCCTTTTTGCCGGTCTTGTGGTTCCTGCCCTGGCTTCCGCCCAGGAGATCACGCGAGTCCGCGGCACCATCGATCAAGCCACCACCGATACGCTCGGGGTCAAAACCCGTGACGGATCGATCATGACCATCACGCTCAAGAATCCGCTGATCATCACCACGGTGAAGAAAGCCTCGTTCAGCGACATCAAGGCCGGGACCTATGTCGGCTCGGCCGCCGTCAAAGGCAAAGACGGCAAACTGCATGCGATCGAAGTCCATATCTTCCCTGAGACCATGCGGGGCGCCGGCGAGGGCAACCATCCTTGGGATTCCGGTCCGGATAGCAGCATGGTCAATGCGACGGTGGGTGAAGTGGCTGGCGCCAATGCGCGGACGCTGAAGCTCACCTATAAAGGCGGTACCGCCGAGATCGACGTACCGCCGGACGCGCCGATCGTCACCTTCGCGCCGGGCAATTCCGGCATGATGGTGAAGGGTGCAGCATTGATCGTCTTCGCGACAAAGCAGGCCGACGGCTCTTTGGCCTCCAACCGCGTCGTGGTCGAGAGCGACGGCGTCAAGCCACCAATGTAGAAACCGTATTCAGCGGCGCCGGGCGGGCTTTTTCTTCGCCTTAGCCGCGGGTTTTTTCGCCTTCGCCTTGGCCGGCTTGCTCGCTGCCTTCTTCTTGGCAGCGGGCTTTGCCTTGCTCTTCGGCTTGGCCTTGACCGCGGCCTTCTTTGGTTTGGTGGTCGGCTTGGCAACGACGGGGGCCGCCACTTTCGCTGCGGGTTTCGGAGCCGGTTTCGGCGCAGGCGCGACCGCGATCTTTCCGTTGCCGGGCCGTGGCGTTGCGGCGACCCGGGCGCGCGGCGCCGAATCGACCGGCGCCGAGCCTTCGACCAAACCCATCAGATGGCCGGCCGGGTCGAAGAACTGGGCCATGGTCGGCCCGTTCGGCACGGTGGTCTTGGGCAGCGCGATGCGCCCGCCCTCGGTGACCACCCGCGACAGGGCCGAGTCGATATTTGGAACTTGGACATAAACGGTGAAATGGCCGCGCCCGCCGGGCATCGGCGCGCCGATGCCGCCGTTGATCCCGCGGCCGGTCGTCCTGGTATCGACCATGCCGTACCCGAACGCGTTATCCACAGCGATTTTCCAGCCGAAAACACTGCCGTAGAATCGTTGCAGATTAGGCGCTTCCGCCGAAATGATCTCGAAGTGAACGACCGGATCGGCCATCTGGCCTCCTCCCACTACGTCCTTGATGTGTCACCGGTCTCGCGGCCGGCGTTGGAAGGAAGAATAGTTATGCGTGCTGTTCTGCACAAGCCGGACTGGGAAATTCCAGATCTACCGCTGCGGCCGGTCGAGGACCAATATTTTGAGGATCCAATTCACAACAACCGCTATTAGCGCTGAAGCGATGGTATCGGACAGAAAGTGCCCCCCTTGGGCGACCCGCATCGCGCCGATCAGCACGCCGATGGTGAGGGCGGCGGCCATCGCCGGGCCGCGCCAGCGGGGGGGTGATACCAGGGCGAAGGCGGTCAGCCAGAAGGCGAGCGCCCCGTGCCCCGAGGGAAAGGAACAGTTCTTGATACATTGGTCGGAGAGGAACGCGGCGGGCGAGAAGTGCGCCTGCCCCCCGAACTCGACGATCTGGTGCGGGCGGGCGCGGCCCCAGTTGTCCTTGAAGAGGGTGTTCACGATCAGGCCCGGACCGATGATCAGGGACAGGGTCAGGAAGGCGGCGATCCGGGGCGTGACGCCGAGCCAGACCCGTTTGCGGACCAGCGCCGCGACGCCGAGCACCAGCGCGATCGCGGTCACGCCGACGGTGATGTCGGAGAGCGCGCTCATCAGAAAGAGGAAGAGCGGCAAGCGTGCGAGGGGGAAGCCTTCGCCCGGCACGTAGAATAAGCGCGAGACGCCGAGATCGATGTTGGGAACGAGAATTAGGACAATGAAGCCCACCGCGTTGATGGCGACCACATCCACCATCGTCCAGTTCCGGATCGCATCCACCGCGATCCGGTTCCAGCGCGAGAAGGTCGTCAACCGTCCTCCAGATGGAACAGCGCACCGATGGCGGCGAGGCCGGTCACCGTCGGCGGCGTCCAGGCGGCGAGACTCACGGGAAGCGTCGCCGAGAGACCGAGCGCATAGACGACCTTGGTGAAGAAGTAGAGGACGAACCCCATCGCCGCCGCCCCCGCAACCCGGAAGATCGCGCCGCCCGACCGCAGATTGGGCGTCAGCGAGAACGCCGCCGCGACCAGGATCATTCCGCAGAGCAGCAGCGGCGAGGCCAGCAAGGACTGGAAGTACAGCCGCTGGCGGCTGGCGGAGAAACCAGCACTTTCGAAGAAGCGGATGAAGCCGGGCAGATCCCAGAATGAAATCGTCTCGGGCGATGCGAAATTGTCCTGGATGCGCGCCAAGGTCAGATCGGTCGGGAACGACACGCTGGCCTTATGCACCACCGGCTGGCCCGGCCGCACGATGCGCGCTTCCGAGAGTTGGATCGTTCCGTCGTGCAACTCGCCCAGCGTGCCGTCGACGCGATAGATGAAGTGCCCCGCGCCATCGGTGAAGAACACGCTGACGTCGCGCATCTTGAGCACCAGTTTCTCCTGCCGCACGGCGCTGGCATGGACGACCATCTGCTCGTCGCCATGGCTCTCGCGCAGCCACAGGCCGTTCTCGCCCACCATCAGCGGATTATCGCTGCCACGCAACGCCAACTGGTCCTGCAGCCGTTCGAAGCGCTGGTAGAGCGCGGCCGAAAGCGGATTGAACGAGGTCACGTTCAAGGCGCCGATCATCAGCGCCACGCCGAGCAGCGGTGCCAGGAACTGCCAGACCGATACGCCCGATGAGCGCGCCACCACCAGCTCGCGGCTGCGCGTGAGGCTCCAGAGACTGATCATCGCCCCGATCATCACCGCAAAGGGCAGGATCAACTCGACCATCTGCGGCAGCTTGAGCAGCGCCAGTTCGAGGATGACGTCGAAGCCCATGCCGGTGTGCGAGGCCGAGCGGCGCAGCAGCTCGATCACGTCGAACAGCAGCACCAGGCCCATCATCGAACCCAGCGCCGCCAGGAACATGCGGAGGAAATGACGCCCGATATAAAGGCTGAGCAGCGGCGAGAGATACATCGGGGCGAGTATAGCGGGTCAGGCGTGGGTGGCGATATGATCTGAGGTTGTGGGAGACGGAGGAAGGGCCGGGCCATGGTGAGACTTGACAGCATTCATGTGCGCGGGGAGGACAAATGCGGATCGCCGCGAAGCGTGCCCTACCCAACTACGAGAGGCGCTCGCGAAATGCACTCCGGTTTCAATTTCATGCTGGGATCTGTCAGGCGAATAGCAATTGCTTTGATTTTCATATTGGGTATGTCCTCTGGCGACGGCATTCAGGCACGGGCTGGGGACCCGGAACTCTCAACGAAGGGGCACGCAGCAGCCCAAGAATGGCGAGGCCATCTCAAGGTTGTTCTCGAAGTCGAGCACGCCGATGCTGTTGCCAGCATTGCTTGGTCACCTGATGAAACGCGCGTAGCCACGGTGGACCTACAACGTGGAATCAACATGTGGGATGTCGCCAGCGGCAGGCTCATGTTTCGCATTGAGAAGCGCGACTTCATTGGCAATGACCTCGCGTTCATGCCAGACGGGAAATCTCTCATCGTCAAAGCGCTTACAAATGGCACGGTCCCACATGCTCCCAATCTAACGTTTTTGAGGAAGCCGAGCCTTTCGGTTCTGGATAGCACCAGTGGGGCCACTGTACGGACTATTGACGGTCCATATCCCAATACTGAAAGCAGCGCGCCTCGGGTCTTTACCGTCTCACCAGACGGTATCTATGTAGTGGTGGCGCCTGACAGCCCTCATGGTCATCTGATTCTATTCAATACCTCGAACTGGGTTGTTGAGAGGTCTCTCGACGTCACCCCAAACGCCCGAGTTATGGCGATTGCTTCAGACAATCGGCAGTTCGCTTGGGCGAGTGGCGACGGGGGCGTCCGTCTATGCTCGCTTTCCGACTTGGTATGTAGCGCCCCCCTTCTTGCATTTCCGTCCGACATCCAAGCACTCGCTTTTAGTCCTGACTCGCGAATTATCTGGGTGGCAACCAACAACGCGTACAGTGGCGGCCCAGGGCTCTACGGCGAACATCAGAGTGAGCGGAAGCTTGCAAAACATCAGATGATTCGCGCCTTCAATGTGGAAGGCCACGATTTGATCGGGTCAGTCGAGGGAGAGTTCTTGACGATTCAGGGGCTGGCCGCCCATCCGGATGGAACCATGATCGCTATTACCGTGGGAAACGATCAGGTGGAACTTATAGATGCTCGGACGCTATCTGTGGCTCGAGAAATCCGGGTGTCGCACCGTCACACGCACCCGATCGCTTTCAGTCCTAGCGGCAAAATGTTGGCCGTCGGCTCCGGTCGCTGGCTGACGGTTCTAACGCCCCGACATGACTGACGTGAAGGATAGACACAAACGCTGCAAGCAAAGTGCCCTCTGAGCCGATGTCCCGAGGAGAAAACCATCATGGTGAGACTGGACCGCATATACACGCGAGGCGGGGATAAGGGCGACACGTCGCTGGGTGATGGCTCGCGCTTGGCTAAGCATGCGCCGCGCATCGAACTGCTGGGCGCGGTCGACGAAGCCAATGCGACGATCGGCATCGCGCGCCTTCACACACAGGGCGATGACGACGCCATGCTGTCCCGCATCCAAAATGACCTGTTCGATGTCGGCGCCGATCTGGCGGTGCCGGTCTCATCCGCATCTAACGGTAAGACGCGCCTGCGCATTGCGCAAACGCAGGTCGACCGGCTCGAGGCCGAGATCGACAGGATGAATGAGGCACTTGCACCGCTTGCAAGTTTCGTTCTGCCCGGCGGCTCGCCGGCCAGTGCCCAGCTTCACTTCGCACGCACAATTGTACGTCGCGCGGAACGGCAATTATCACGTGTAGTGGCAAGTGAATCCCTCAATCCACTCACACTCGCGTATTTAAATCGCTTGTCGGATCATCTGTTCGTATTTGCACGAATGCTTAATGACAACGGCGCCCGCGACGTGCTTTGGACACCGGGACAGAACCGATAGAGGCGACAGCGGCCATAGCAGATCGCTATAGACTGTTAGAGAATTGCTATAATCCATTAGAAATACTTGAAAACTGGCTGTGACTTTTTTGTGATCACAAATCAGTGTTCTTTTCGAATATGAAGCCGATGGATACCTTTCGGGTCCTGACCTGCCTCTGGCGCCAATAAAAGTATGGTATGGCCTAATTCTGTTACGGATCGCGGAACATTGCGCAAAGGTTCCGTTCCCTGTAGACGTACCTCAAGAGTTTCTCCTGGTTTCATTTTTTCTATAATCAACTTCGTCTTGACGAAAGTAAGGGGACAGACTTCGCCAGTGATGTCGATATAGCGGTGATTGGTATCACTCATCACACATGGTTCCTCAATTCTTTGGTCACAGGGCAATAAATCGCTTTCTACGTTATCGTGTTATTGCCACGCCTTTTCTCAGAACCTATATAGTGTTTCATTCTCTTGTAATTCGAAGGCAGATTTATCAATGGCTGAGCAAACGAACTCCAATGAACTTCTCGCGCTGACCGCAAATATCGTTGCGGCCCATGTCGGCAGCAACAGCGTGCCGGTCGGTGATCTTCCACAGCTCATCGGCGAAGTCTATCGGACGCTTGCGACGCTCGGCACCCATGGCGCTCTTCCGGAACGGCCGGAGCCCGCGGTCGCGGTGAAGAAGTCGATCACGCCCGACTACATCATCTGCCTCGAGGACGGAAAGAAACTGAAGATGCTCAAGCGGCATCTCAAGACCGCATACGATCTCACCCCGGAACAGTATCGCGAGCGCTGGGGCCTGCCGGCCGATTATCCGATGGTCGCCCCCAACTACGCCAAGCATCGCAGCTCGCTCGCCAAGAAGATCGGGCTGGGCACCCGCCCCCGGCGCCGCGGCCGTCGCGCCGCCGCGTAGGAAACCGCACATAACGGCCCGGAAATGCGCGATTTTCGCGTGTTTCCGGAGGTCCGTCCTTTGTCGTTGCACGCCCGCCGGTTTATCGGCTAAATACCGATTATGATTTCCCGAATCGAACAGCGGTGCATCGACAAGGGAATGAAGATGACCGAGCAACGTCGCGTCATCGCCAAGGTCCTCTCGGACTCCGTCGATCACCCAGATGTCGAAGCTTTGCATCGTCGCGCCGTCGCGATCGATCCAAACATCAGTATTGCCACGGTCTACCGGACCGTGCGCCTGTTCGAGGAAGCGAACATCCTCGAACGGCACGACTTCGGCCAGGGGCGCGCCCGCTACGAACAGGCGACCGACAGCCATCATGATCACCTGATCGACGTGCAGAGCGGGCACGTCATCGAGTTCCAGAGCGATGAGATCGAAGCGCTGCAGAAGAAGATCGCGCAGAAATACGGATTCAAGCTTGTGGGCCACAAGCTCGAGCTTTATGCCGTGCCGGTCAGCACGGACGAAGACGCCAAGGCGAAATGAGATGACCCGCGTTTCGACGCGGCATGCGGGCCGGCACTTGGCAGGTATGGGCCGATGACGGAAGTCGCCGCCGAGCCGGAAGCGCCTGCCTCGACTCTCGAGGTGCGGCTCGCCCGTTCGGATGACGAGATCGAGGCGGCACAGCGCCTGCGCTATCGCGTCTTCTACGACGAGATGGGCGCGCAACCGACGCCCGAGATGGCGCGGCTGCACCGCGACTTCGACGACTTCGACGAAGCCTGCGACCACCTTCTGGTGCTCGACAAGGCGCTTGGCGAGGGTGCCGCCGGCGTG
Organism: uncultured Rhodospirillaceae bacterium; assembly: GCA_964577475.1. Taxonomy (GTDB): domain Bacteria; phylum Pseudomonadota; class Alphaproteobacteria; order Rhodospirillales; family Magnetospirillaceae; genus JASHSH01. Next base: position 1,019 of record CAZNZI010000233.1, on the reverse strand, counting down.
GTCGGCACCTATCGCCTGCACCGGCGCGAAGACCCGCGCTTCAAGCGCTTCTACACCGCCAGCGAATACGACGTGGCCAAGATCGCCAAATTCGAAGGCCGCGTGCTGGAACTCGGCCGCTCCTGCGTCGACAGCGCCCACCGCACCAAGGCGGTGATGCAGCTTCTCTGGCAGGGCATCGCGGGCTACGTCCTGCCGCGGCAGATCGATTTGATGTTCGGCTGCGCGAGCCTGCCCGGCATCGATCCGCAGGCTTTGGCCGTGCCGCTCTCCTACCTTTACCACAACCATCTCGCGCCCGACGACCTGTGCCCGCGCGCCCTGCCTGAGCGCTACACGTCGATGAACATCCTGGCGAAAGAGTCGATCGACATGCGCCGCGCGCTGGCCGTGCTGCCGCCGCTGGTCAAAGGTTACCTGCGGCTCGGCGGCTTTGTCGGCGACGGTGCGGTGATCGATACCCAGTTCAACACCACCGATGTCTGCATCATCGTGAAAACCGATCTGGTCACCGACAAGTACTTCAAGCATTACGACCGCACGCGGGCGAAAGAAATCTGAGCCGCCGTCATGGAAGCGATTCACAGTCCGTTGGTTGCGTGGATGCGTTTGATCGGCGCCTTGCTCCTGACCTTGAGCCTGGCGCCGCTGCAGGGCTTGCTGTTGTCGGTCGGCGCGGTGGGATTGTCACGGCGCAATGCGCGCTTCTACTGGCGCGGCATCGGCGCGATCCTCGGCCTGCGGCTGATCGTGCGCGGCACGCTGAGCGACCGGCGGCCGACCCTCTACATCTGCAACCACATCTCCTATCTCGACATCGTCGCGCTGGGCTCGGTGCTCGACGCCGCATTTGTCGCGAAGTCGGAGATCCGCGGCTGGCCCGGCATCGGCATCGTTGCGCGACTGGGCCGCACCGTCTTTGTCGACCGCAAGCGGGGCAACAGCAAGGAGCATCGCGACTCGATGCTCGACCGCCTGACCAAGGCGCGCGAGTCGCTGATCCTGTTTCCCGAAGGCAC
>CAZNZI010000232.1:0-13008 GCA_964577475.1 uncultured Rhodospirillaceae bacterium | reverse complement strand
GCGGTGCACCGCCGTCCCCCCAGGTTTTTACACACCCGCGCGCCCCCCGAGGCCCCCACGACGCTCGGCCTCGACGAAGCGCTGCGGCGCGCGGAGGCCTACGGCAAGGCGGGCGCCGATATCCTGTTCGTGGAGAGTCCCGAGGACATCGAAGAGATGCGCAAGATCGGCAGCAGCTTCGATCTGCCGCTGATTGCCAATATGGTCGAAGGTGGCCGCACACCGGTGCTCGACAAAAAGACGCTCGAAGACATCGGCTATTCGATCGCCTTGTTCCCGGCCCTCGGTTTTCTGGCCGCGGGCGAAGCCCTGCGCGATGCCTATGCGCAACTCGCGGGAGCCGGATCGAGCAGCGGCGTTACCACGAAGCTCTACCCCTTCCAGGATTTCAGCCGGTTGATGGGCTTCGACGAAGTCACGGCCTTCGACCAGCGCTATCGCCGATAGACGCCACCTTCCTATTGATAAAAAAGAAAAAAATAGGCGGTCGCGGCATCCTGCCAAACCGCACTTGACTTCGATGCGTCTCAATATAGTATGTGAGTGAACACTCACTCACGAAAGCGTGCTATGGATGGTGGGGGCGATACCAAGTCGAGAATCAAGGAAGCGGCGCTCATCCTCTTCGTGAAGAAGGGGGTGGCCGAGACCACCGTTCGCGACCTGGCCCAGCAGGCGGGTATCGCCGAGGGCACCCTCTACCGGCACTACACCGCCAAAGAAGATCTCATCAGCGAACTGTTCCAAGAGCACTACGCCAATTTCGGCCGCCGCATGGAGAACGTCGCCGCCAAGGCCGGCACCTTCGGCGCCAAGTTGAAGGCGATGGTCGAAGATGCATGCCAACTCTTCGATGAAGATCCCACGCTTTACGGTTTTCTCATCCTCAACCAGCACGAAGCGCTGTCGCGTCTGCCGCGGGGTGGCGAGGGTCCGGTGCGCAGTGTGAGAACCGTAATGCAAACGGCGATCGATGCGCGTGAGGCGACAATCACCGATGCCGATCTCGCCACCGCGCTGTTCATCGGTATGCTGGTGCAGCCGGCGATGTCGATGATCCATGGCGGCCTTCAGCCGCCGCTCCGCCAATATGCCAAGCGCATGGCCGAAATGTGCCAGCGCACTTTCGTTCGATAGGACATGAAAAACAGAGGATGAGGCTAGGTCGTCTTTTTTGACCAGAATGTGAGTGAATGTTCACTCGCAAAAATAAGAAAACCGTCTGTCGATCTAAGGGAGAGGTTCCATGAGCGATGTCACCTTTGGGCTCTTCAAATTCCGCCGCTTTCTGCCGCTCTTCGTGAGCCAGTATCTCGGCGTCGCCAATGACAACCTGTTCAAGAACGCGATGGCGCTCCTGATCATCTACAAGATCGGTAGCGTCTCCGGCACCTCGGCCGAAGTGCTGACGACCATCGCCACCGGGCTCTTCATGCTCCCCTACTTCCTCTTCTCGGCGCTGGCCGGCCAACTGGCCGACCGTTACGAGAAGTCTCGGCTGATGAAGATCATCAAGTTCGGCGAGATCGCCATCGTCGCCATCGGCGGCGTGGGCCTGGCGCTGGCCAACGTCACGATCCTGCTCTTCGCCCTCTTCCTGCTGGGCTCGCAATCGACCTTCTTCGCGCCGGTGAAATACGCGGTGCTGCCAGAATATCTGCGCAGCGGCGAGCTGGTCAGCGGTACAGCGCTGGTGGAGGGCGGCACCTTCCTCGCGATCCTCACCGGGACCATCGTCGCGGGCGTGGTGACTCTGACGCTGCACGGCATCACGGCGGTCATCGTCCTGATGATGGCGATCGCCATTGCCGGTTTCAGTGCCAGCCTGTTTCTGCCCAAGGCGAGCACAGGCGCGGCTTCGGTCGGCGTCAGCCTCAATCCGATCTCGGGCACTGTCGCCGCGCTGCGGACGGTGCGCCGCTCGCGCGATGTGTTCCTGGCGGTGCTCGGCATCTCGTGGTTCTGGGCGGTCGGCGCCGTGTGGGTGACCGAGTTCCCGGCCTATGCCAAGAACATCCTCGGCGCCGATGAGCAGGTCGTGACCTTGATGCTGGCGATGTTCTCGATCGGCATCGGCGCGGGCTCGGTCCTGTGCGGCCGGCTGATGAAAGGCGAAATCTCGCCCCGTTTCGTGCCTTTCGGCGCGATCGGCATGGCGATCTTCTCGCTCGACCTCTATTTCGCCAGCGGCCACATCCATGCCGTGCCCGGCGCGTTTTCCGATCTCGCCACCTTCATGTCCGATCCGAGCGCCTGGCGCATCATGGCCGACCTGCTGCTCACGGCCGGCTTCGGCGGTCTCTATATCGTGCCGCTCTACGCGATCCTGCAAAGCCGCACCATCGAATCGGAGCGCGCCCGCGCCGTGGCCGCCAACAACATCGTCAACTCGATCTTCATTGTCACCGCCGCGGGCATCAGTGCTGCACTGCTGGCGGACGGGCTGAGCGTGACGGAAGTGTTCCTCATCGCGGCCGTACTGAATGTCGGCGTAGCGATCTGTGTGTGCCGTCTGCTGCCCGACGAGTTGCTGCGCGTCATCCTGGCCCGGATCCTGCGCTTGGCCTACGGCGTCGAGGTGAAAGGCCTCGAGCACTTGCGCCAAGCGGGCGAGCGGGTTGTGATCGTGGCCAACCATGTCTCCTATCTCGACGCGGTGCTGGTCTCGGTCTTCATTCCGGGCAAACCAGTCTTTGCCATCGACACGCGGATGTCGCGTAAATGGTGGATCAAGCCGCTGCTGCGCCTGGTCGAGGCTTTCCCGCTCGATCCCACCAACCCGCTCTCGATCCGTACCCTGACGCGGCGGGTCCAGGCCGGCGCCCAATGCGTAATCTTCCCCGAGGGCAAACTCACCCGCACCGGCGCGTTGATGAAGATCTATAACGGCCCCGGCATGATCGCCGATCGCGCCGATGCCACCTTGGTGCCGCTGCGCATCGAAGGTGCCCAGTACACGCCCTTCTCACGCCTGCGCGGCAAGCTGCGCATCCGTTGGTTCCCGAAGATCACCATGACGCTTTTGCCGCCTCAGAAGCCTGAGGTGCCTGCCACGGTGACCGGCCGCAAACGCCGCCAGCGGATCGGCGCCCTGCTCTACGACACCATGTCGAAGATGATGGTGGACAGCGGCAATACGAAACGGACGCTATTCCAGGCCTTGCTCGATGCTCGCCGCATCCACGGCGGCAGCGCGCCGATGGTCGAGGATATCGAACGCAAGCCCATGGGCCTCAACCGCCTCGTGACCGTCAGCCTGGTTCTGGGCCGCCTCCTGGCCCGCGTGACGCAGAAGGGCGAGAATGTCGGCGTGCTGCTGCCCAACGTGACGGCGCTGGTCGGCACCTTCTTCGGTCTCCAGGCCTATGGCCGCGTGCCGGCGATGCTCAACTACTCGACGGGCGTCGCCAATATGGTGTCGGGCTGCACCGCGGCAGGCGTCAAACTGATCGTAACGTCGCGCCGTTTCGTCGCCCAGGCGCGGCTCGACGCCGCCATCGAACGGCTCGGGACCAAGGCGAAGATCTTGTGGCTTGAGGACCTGCGCACGAAGATTGGATTGTTCGACAAGCTGTTCGGCTTGGTCGGCCGCCATGTGGCAGGCGTGATCCATGCCCGCCAGAAGGTCGACCCCGCCGCGCCCGCGCTGATCCTGTTCACTTCAGGCTCGGAAGGGACACCGAAGGGCGTCGTGCTGAGCCACAGCAATCTTCTGGCCAATTGCCAGCAGATGGCGGCCCGTGTTGACTTCAACGCCACCGATCGGGTGTTCAACGCCCTGCCGCTGTTCCATTCCTTCGGGATGACCGGCGGGCTGATCCTGCCCCTGTTCTCGGGCGTGCGGTCGTTCCTGTATCCATCGCCGCTGCACTACCGCATCGTGCCGGAGCTGGTCTACGACACCAACGCGACCATCTTCTTCGCCACCAACACTTTCCTGACCGGTTATGCCCGTCAGGCGAACCCCTACGACTTTTATAATGTCCGCTATGTTTTCGCCGGGGCCGAGAAGATCGAAGACGAGACCCGGCGCGTCTATTTCGAGAAATTCGGTCTGCGCATTCTTGAGGGCTACGGCGCCACCGAAACCGCACCGGTGATCGCCGTGAACACCCCGATGCATTTCAAGTCCGGCACCGTCGGCCGCCTGATGCCGGGGCTCGATCATCGTATCGAGCCGGTCGAGGGCATTGCCGAAGGCGGCCGGTTGCTGGTGCGGGGCCCGAACGTGATGCTCGGCTATCTGCGTGCCGAGCGTCCGGAGACCATCGAAGCACCCGCCGACGGCTGGTACGATACCGGCGACGTGGTGACGATCGATGGCGAGGGCTTCGTCAAGATCGTCGGCCGCGTCAAACGCTTCGCCAAACTGGCCGGCGAGATGATCTCGCTCGGTGCGGTCGAAGCCTTGGCCGCCGCCGCCTGGGCGGGCCGCTTGTGCGCGGCGGTGACTCTGAAGGACGCCCATGGCGCCGAAAAGATCGCCCTGGTGACCGATGAACCCACCGCGGCGCGCGAGACTTTGATCGCCCTTGCGCGCAAACTGGGCGTGTCGGCTCTGACAGTGCCGAAGATGGTGATGTCGGTGGAGAAAATGCCGCTGCTGGGCACGGGCAAGATCGACTATCCGGCGGTGACCGCGCTGATGCGGCAGGCGGGTGTGTCATGAACCCGGCCCCCGGGGAGAGGGCGGCGAAACCGCCGCCTCTCGCCCATATGGTCCGCGATCTGGCCGAAGTGATCGATCCGCGGATCTGGGCCCGACACTCCCATCATACAGCTCTGCCTTCAGGTGACGGGCACGCGGTCCTTTTCGCCCCTGGCATCGGCACCGGCGATTTCGCCACGGGACCGGTACGAGCGTTCACAGCGCGTCTCGGCTATGTGGCATATGGTTGGGGCCTTGGCCCCAACCTCGGCCCCACGCGCCGGGTGGTGCGCGGCCTCGAGCGGCGGCTGTTCGACTTGAATGAGCGCTCCGGCCGCCGCATCAGCCTTGTGGGGATCAGCCTGGGCGGCGTCTATCTGCGCGAATTGGCCAAGCGCCACCCGGACCGGGTGCGCCGGCTGTTCCTGGTATGCAGCCCGACGCGATATCCACCGCCCAGCCGGATCACGCCACTGCTGCTCGCACTCGAGTCCTTCTACGACCCCGACTATCCACGCACGTCCGACCTGCTCGACCGGCCTGCCCCGGTGCCGACAACGGCATTCCACACGCGGCGCGATGGGTTCCTCGCCTGGCAATACTGTCTGGAAACCGGCCCTCTGGCGGAGAATATCGAGATTGACGCAGGACATTGCGTGGCCAGCCGCACGCCTTTGGCGCGGCGGATTCTCGCGGAACGGCTCGCCGAAGCGGACCGGCCATGACGGGACTCGGCGGCGGGCGCCCTTCCCTGCGCCCGATTCAGCCGATCAGTTGTTCCAGTTTCTGCTTCGCGGCCGATAGCCGCTCGCCGATCCGCTTTTCCTGACCTTGGAACCGCTGACTCGGTACAGGCACCGAAATCGCGACGGCGTTGCCGAAGGGATCGCGCAGTGCAACGCCGCATGCCCCGATGCCGAGTGTATGCTCCTCGCGGTCGACGGCGTAGCCAGCGCGGCGCGTCACGGCCAGATCGGCCAGGAGGGCCTTGAGGGTGGTCAACGAATTCGGTGTCCGCTTCTCGTAAGTCCGGCCGATCAACCGTTCGATCTCGGCGTCTTCCAGCTGCGCGAGGTAGGCCTTGCCATTGGCCGTGCAATAGAGCGGGAACGAATCTCCGACGGATGACACTGTCCGCAACCGGTGAGAGCCGGTGATCTGATCGATGAACACGAGATGGTCCTTCCGGACCACGGCGAAATCGACCGTCTCACCCAACTCGCGCGCCAGGTCGGCAAGATGAGGATGCGCCATGGCAACGAAATCGCTCTGCACCGACCCCGCCATGCGGAGGATTGCTGGCCCCAGCCGCACCCGGCTGTTAGGCGCCGCCGCGATCACCAAGGCCTCCTGCTGAAGCGCGCCGACGATCCGCTGCACGGTCGAGCGAGCCAAGTCGACCCGCTTGGCGATCTCGCCCAGGCTCAGCCCAGCCGGCTCTTCCTCCAACGCGCGCAACACGGCAGCGGCGCGGGCAATCACCTGAATCTGGCTTTTGTCGCTTTTATCAGCAATTTTTGGCGGTTTCACGTGAACAAACCCTTGCGGTACGACGCTGAAAGTTTAGCGAAACTTGGATCGGGGCAACAGCCCTGCTCGGTTTAGAATTTGACCAGATCGGCACCCTTGAGACCCAAAGTTGCCCTCGCCTCTTCGGCCGTGGCGACGGCATAGCCCAAATCCTCGATGATCCGGCGGATCTTCGTGACCTGCGCCGCATTGTTAGGTGCGAGCTTGCCACGGCCGATATAGAGACTGTCCTCCAGGCCGATACGGACATTGCCGCCCATCATCGTGGCCTGGGTGGCGAAGTTCATCTGATGCCGCCCCGCCGCCAGCACCGACCAGCGGTAAGCGTCGCCGAACAGACGGTCGGCCGTGCGCTTCATGAACATCAGGTTGTCGAGATCGGCACCGATTCCACCCAGGATGCCGAAGATCAATTGCAGAAAGACCGGCGGCTTGAACAGGCCGCGATCGAGACAGTGGGCCAGATTGTAGAGATGCCCGACGTCGTAGCATTCGTGCTCGAACTTGGTGCCATGCTCCTCGCCCAGGCGGCGATAGATCTTCTCGATATCGCGGAAAGTGTTGCGGAAGATGTTGTCGTCGGAGTCACGGAGATAAGGCTCCTCCCAATCGTACTTCCACGACTTGTATTTGTCGGCCGCCGGGTAGAGCGCGAAGTTCATCGAGCCCATATTGAGCGAGGCCATCTCGGGGGACGCCTTGAGGGGTGCCGCCAGCCGCTCGTCGAGCGACATCTTCACGCTGCCGCCCGTGGTGATATTGATCACCGCATCGCAGTTCTGTTTGATCCGCGGCAAGAACTGCATGAACACGGCCGGATCGGGTGTTGGACGACCGTCCTTGGGATCGCGCGCATGGAGATGCAGGATCGCCGCCCCTGCCTCGGACGCTGCAATCGCCTGTTCCGCGATCTGATTGGGCGTCAGCGGCAGCGCGTCCGACATGGTCGGCGTGTGGATCGATCCCGTGACCGCACAGGTGATGATGACTTTCTCAACCGCAGCCGCCATGGCCGCCTCCTACTTCTCTTGGGTGAGCCATAGCTTGAGGTGACGCAGAACCCGGCTGCGCACGGCCGCCGGATCGCCCTTACTCCAACGCCGGAATCCCTCGCCACTTTTCATACCGAGCCGCCCCTGCCCGACCAGTTGGCGTAAATAGGGTGACGGACCGGGATTGCGGTCGATCGCGGGCAGCACGGTTTCGTGGATTGCGAGGGTGAGGTCGGTGCCGACCAGATCGGCATTCTCCAATGGGCCGAGCACGCCCAGGCGCCGGCCGAAACTGGCTTTCACCACCGTGTCCACGGTTTCGGCATCGCAGATGTCGTTCTCGACCAGAGAAATCGCTTCCCGCCATAGCGCATGTTGCAGGCGGTTGCCGACGAAACCCGGTACGTCCTTTTTCACATGCACCGGCGTCTTGCCCAGAGCGGTGTGCAAATCCATGGTCCAGGCCAACATCGCTGGTGCGGTCCATGCCGTGCCGATCACCTCGACCAGCGGCACGAGATAGGGCGGGTTCCACCAATGGGTGCCGAGCGCGCGCGAGCGGTCCAGCAGCGGCTCCATGATCTTGGTGATCGGAATGACCGAGGTGTTGCTGGCAAAGATCGCCCCGGCTGGCGCTGCTGCTTCGATTTCGGCGAACAGCCTCTGCTTGAGATCGAGATTTTCAAGCGCGGCCTCGACCACGAAGTCGGCCTCGCGCACCGCCTCGGCCAAAACCGGACGCGGCGTGACCCGGTCGGCTGCCGCAGCATCCTCTCCGAGGTCGGTCAGATTCTGGCGGATGCGGCTCCGAACCGAGTCTAGGCTGCCCTGCACGGAGTCGTAGATGGAGACCGCATGTCCATGGACCGCGAATACCTGGGCAATACCGTGACCCATCAACCCCGCGCCGATGACGGCGATGCGTGCCTTGTCGGCCATGGATCAACCGGCCGTATAGCCGCCGTCGATATACATCACCTGGCCGGTGCAGAAGTTCGACGCGGCCGAAGAGAGAAACAGAACCGCGCCGACCAGGTCTTCCGGCTCGCCGAGACGACCCAGCGGGATGCGCGACAACATACCCTCGCGCACCGCCGTGCCCTACGGATCGTCGGCAAACATCCAAGCGGTCAGCTTCGAGCGGAACACGGTCGGGCCGATGCCGTTGACGTTGATCTTGTGCTTGCCCCATTCGCAGGCCAGCGCTCGCACCGTACCGTCGATGGCGGCCTTCGATGCGCAATAGGCGGTGTAACCGGCGGGGTGGCCGAGCTTGCCGCGGGTCGATGAGATCAGCACGACCTTGCCGCCGCGACCTTGCTTCAGGAACTGCGCGCCGGCCGCTTTGCAGACCAGCCACGAGCCCTTCACATTGGCATCCATCACCGCCTCCCAGCGTTCGACCGACATGTCGACGATCGGTGACGGATCATTAGTGCCGGAACTGGCCACCAGGATATCGAGCCCACCGAAAGCCTCGACCGCCTTGGCCACCATCGCCTCCGCATCGGTCAGAGACTCGGGACGCTTGGTGATCGAGACTGACTTGCCGCCGAGGGCGGCGATCTCGCTTTCCAGTGCCGCCAACTCCTTGGCATTGCCGGCCGCCAGCGCCACCTTGGCGCCGGCGACGGCGAGGCCCAGAGCCGCGGCGCGGCCCAGGGCGCCGGAGGCGCCGGTGATCAAAGCGGTCTTGCCGGCGACGTCGAACAATTTCGATGCAGATGCGGTGGCGTTCATGGCTCAAGCCTTGGGCGGATAGGGAATGATGACCAGCATCGAGGCCGGCAGGTTGGTCTTGTTCTCGATGGCCCGCGACTCGCCGGGGGCGAGGTAGCAGGAATCGAGTGGCCCCAGGGTTTCGGCACCCGCATCGGTCGTGATGGTCACGTGGCCCGAGACCACCACGTACACTTTCTCCAGCGGCGTGCCGTCTTTCTCGGCGCCGCCGCCGGGAAGAAAGTGCGACAGGCCGACCCAGAAGTTCTTCGAGTCGCTGGCGTCGAAGCCCTGGAGCCGGAAGCCCCTCATGTCGAAGTGCTTCGGCGCCGAATAGGGCTTCGCCTGATCGATGCGGGTGACTTTCATGGCTTACTTCCCGGTTTCGATGCGGAACTTGCCGCTGGGATCGACCATGCCCACGAGGCGGACGATACAACCGTCACCCTTGACCCAACGCCACGGGAAAGCGGCGAAGGTCAGACGCTTGCCGGTCACCTTGTCGATCTCACCGCCGACATTTTCGATGCCGCAGATTCCGGCGCTGAGAATGGCGCGATGGCACGGTTCCCACAGCGGGAAGTCCTGCATCACCGAATGGCCGGTCTCACGCTTATATTCGGCGACCACGTCGGGCAACAGGCCGTTCGGCGCACCGGGACCATGACCGCCGATGGCAGTCGCCAGCGGGTGATCGAGCGCCTGGGTGTCGGTGCCGACCATCTTGACGCCGCGATCGGCGAACCAGTCGCCCGCTTCCTTGTAGAAGCCCGGTGAGTAGGCGTAGTACTGACGGCTGTCGCTGTAGTACTTGTGCCAGCCGGTGTTGACGATCACGAAATCGCCCGGCTGGATTTTCGGCCGCGCGTTCTCGAGGTCCTTAGCCGTGATCACTTCCCACTTCTTCTTCGGGATCGAGACGACGACACCGGTGCCAAAGAAGCCTTCGAGCGGCATCTCATCCATGAAGCGCGTGCCTTCGACGACATGGGCCGGCGCATCGATATGGGTGCCCGAATGCATCACGGTGGTAATGCGCTGGGTCAGCACGCCCGACTTCGCGTGGTAGTGCAGACGCTCGATCTTCACGTCCTCGAAGTAGGGCCAATTCGGCACGCCGAGACCCCAGGGGTGGCTGAGATCGTAAAACTTCAGGCCGGTACCGGTGGACTTCTTGCTGGTGGGCTTCTTCGCCATAACTCTCCTCCATGAAAGCGAAAGGTTGGAAACAGGTCGCTAGTCGGCCTCGCCGACATAGAGATGACGCAGACGGGGATCGCTGCGGATTTGTTGCGGCGGACCAGAGAGCGCGATACGCCCCTGCTCCAACACATGGACGTGATCGGCCAGATCGAGCGCGCGGTCGACATCCTGCTCGACGATCAGCATGCTCAAACCGCCGGAGCGCAACTTGTGTAGGGTCGCGTAAAGCTGATCCACGATCAGGGGCGCGAGGCCGAGGCTGATCTCGTCGAACACCACCAGACGCGGCCTGCCCATCAGCGCGCGGCCGATCGCCAGCATCTGCTGTTGTCCGCCTGAAAGAGCGAGGCCCGGGCCATGGCGTCGCTCGGCCAGGATCGGGAATAGGCTGTACACTACATCGAGGCGTTCGCGCTGTATGGTGCGTGCAATCCCACGGGCGGCGATCAGCAGATTTTCCTCGACCGACAGTTCAGCGAAGATGCGTCGGCCCTCCATGCATTGCGTAAGGCCGAGCGCCGCAAGCCGATGAGGGTTCCAGCCGGCGACTGGCTGACCGCCGACCATGAACTGCCCGGCGGTCGGCTTGACCGCGCCACTCAACACATTGGCTAAGGTCGTCTTACCGGCGCCGTTGGTGCCGAGCACGGCGATTGCCTGGCCGGGTTGCACCGTCAGCGTAACGCCGTTGAGCACCCGGGCCTGTCCATAGCCTGCCGAAATGTCGCGCAGTTCGATCAGTGGTACACCCCGCGCGCCGGAAGATGCCGGTGCCGCAACGACCGCCGCCAGGTCCGACGCGCGCTGTCCCCCCGGCACGGATTGCGGCTGAACGGATTGGGCAGCCACACGCACGTCCCCGTTACCCTCCGGCGCGCTGTGCTTGGTGCCCAGATAGACGGCGGCGACATCATCGCTGGCCAGCACTTGCGAGGTTGGCCCTTCGCACAGCAACCGGCCGAAATTGAGCACCGCCAGGCGTGCGCAGCATTCCTTCACCACGCGCATGACGTGTTCGACGATCAGGATCGAACCGATTTCACCGGAGAGTGAATGGATCAGGTCGATCAACTCGCTGACTTCGGAATCAACCAGGCCGGCGCCGACTTCGTCGAGCAGCAGCAGTTTTGGTCTGAGCGCCAATGCGCGCGCCATCTCGAGCCGCTTCCGGCGCAACAGTGGCAAAGCCCGCGCGGGGCGCTGCGCTGCGTCAGCAAGGCCGGTGCGCTCCAGGACACCGCGGCATTCGGATTGCGCGGCGCTGAACTTCATCGTCGGGGCGCGCGCGAAGATGGCGGCGAGGAGTTTCTCTTCGACTGTCATGTCGGGAAACGGGCGCGGAATCTGATATGTACGGCCGATACCCAGACGCGCCCGATCCGCGGCGGTCAAAGCAGTGATGTCCTGGCCGTCGAAATGAATCGTGCCCGTTGTCGGCGCTACCGCACCGCCAACCAGGCCCACCAATGTCGATTTACCCGCGCCATTGGGCCCGATCACGCCCATCGTCTCGCCCGTTGTTATGGACAGATCGAGATTGTCGACGGCCACCACGCCGCCATAACGTTTGGTTACGCCCGACACGCGCATCAGCACGGCACTATTCGCCGTGGCTCTGGGCTGAGTCTCTTGAATGCTCATGATGCGCCGCCTGCTGCGGGCGCTAGCGGCGCTGCGCTATTGCGCCGCCGCCACCAGGTCAGTGCGAGACCGGTCAGGCCCTGGGGCGCGAAGCGGATCACCAGGATCAGGATCAGGCCGGTGATCGCCACATGGAGTTCAGGATAGTCGGCCAGCAGTTCGCCGAGGATCACGACCACCAGCGCGCCGACGATCGCACCGGCGCGCAGACCCATGCCGCCGACGATGACGATGGTCAGTGCATCGACCGACCATTGCAGGCCGAAAGTGCCGTAGGGCTCGATCGTGCCGAGATGAAGGCCCTGAAGCGCGCCGGCCACCCCCATCAATGCGCTGGCTACCACGAAGGCTGCGAGCTTGGTGCGGAACGGACGCACCCCGATCTGGGCCGCAGCCGCCTCGTCGTCGCGCACAGCACGCAAGGCGATTGACAACCGCGAGCGCGTATAGCCGGTGATGACGAGCGTCGTCAGAACGAAGATGAGGGCGGCGTAGATATAGAGCCCGTCCGAAGACGGCGGATCATCCCTCAGGAACAGGCCGGTCGCGCCGCCGAAATAGTTGAAGTTAACCATGAACAGACGCAGCGCCTCACCCAAAGCCAGGGTGCCGACGGTGAAATAGAGGCCGCGCAAGCGAAACACGGCGGGCGACACGAGGGCGGCTACGGCGGCGGCGGCTACTGCCGCAACGATCAGCGCGACGGGCAGGCTCGCGTCAACATGGTTGAGCATTCCCACCATCACATAGGCGCCGATGCCGACGAATGAGGCCGAACCAAGAGAAACCAGGCCGCCGTAACCGGCCATCAGGTTCCACGCCTCGCCCAGCGTGATGTAAAGGAGAATACGGAAGCCGATCTGCGTACCGTATTCGCCGGTCAGGACCGGGACCAACACGATCACGACGATCGCGGCGGCGATCCACAGGACGGTCGGGCGCAGGCCGGTCATGCCCGCCCCCGCGACAGCAGGCCTTGCGGCTTCACCGCCAGGACGCCGAGGAAGATCACCAAGCCGACCAGCTCACGATACCCATCGCCGAGGACGACACCACCCAGGCTCTGCATGAAGCCGAGCACCATGCCGCCGATCAATGTCCCGAAGATATTGCCGAGCCCGCCTAGAACCATGATCGCAAAATTGGTGAGCAGATAGCCGGAGCCGGAAGTGGGCGTGAAGGAAAAAGCCAAGCCGATCAACGTACCGCCGATACCGGCGCAGGCCGCACCCAGAGCAAAGGTCAGCGCGTAGACGCGCTTCACTTCGACGCCCA
>CAZNZI010000231.1:0-2735 GCA_964577475.1 uncultured Rhodospirillaceae bacterium | reverse complement strand
CCGGGCAGCAGCGGCTCGTAGTTGCGGCGGAAATTGGCGTTGCCGGTCAGCGACGCGCCGCCGAAATGGGTGCCGTGATAGCCTTTGCGCAGCGAGATGAACTTCACCCGGTCACGCTGGCCCAGCACCTTCCAATATTGCCGTGCGATCTTGAGTGCGCTTTCGACCGAGTCCGAGCCGCCCGATGTGAAGAACGAACGCACCATGCCTTCCTCGGCGAAGAACTGCGAGAGCTCATAGGCGAGTTCGATCGAGGGGCCGGTCGAAGTGCCGCGGAAGCCGGAGTAGTAGGGCAGGATGTCGAGCTGGTCGCGCATCGCCTGCTTCACCGGCTCGCAGCTATAGCCGAGATTGACGTTCCACAACCCGCCGACGGCGTCGAGCAGCCGCTTGCCGTCGATATCGACCACATGCACGCCCTCGGCTTTCACGATCACCTTGGGCGGGGCGGCGCGCATCTCGCCGGGCGCGGCCATCGGATGCCAGATCGGCTTGGCGTTCTGTTCGCGCAGGAAATTGGCTTCACGCATCGGACACTCCCAGGTGCTGCAAGGCTTCGGCATAGGACGATTTCGGGTTCCGCACATCGAAGGCGACGGCGATCATGCCGGCGGCGCGCGCACCCGCCACATTGCGGTCCTGATCGTCGACGAAGACGCAAGCCGAGGCGGGCAGGCGCAGCGCATCGGTGACCAGCCGGTAGGCCTCGGGCGCTGGTTTCAGGATTTTCGTGTGGGTCGCATCGATGATGGTGTCGACCAGCTTCAGCACCTCGATCCGCGCGCGGAAGGCGGGGCCGTAGAAGAGGTCGAGCTCGTTCGACAGGATCGCGATCTTTTTTCCGGCGCGTTTGGCAGCCGTGATCGCCGCGACCGCCTCGGGCCGGATGGCGGCATCGGGATCGGCGGCGCGGGCGCGGTTGACGAAGGTCTCCATGCGGTCCCAGCTCTCGCCGACCAGTGCGCCGACCTCCCTGGTGCGGGTCATCCAATAATCGCGCTCGGAAATCTGATTGGCTTGCATGCGCTGCCAGAGCGGATCATGGGCGGGATCGAAGGGGCCCATCCAGGTGAGTGCGCCCTTGGCCAGGCCGAGTGCCGCCTCGGTCGCGCGATGGGTCTCGAACAGCGTGCGCGAGATGACGCCGCCGAAATCGAGCACCAGCGCTTGGGCCGCGCCGGTCATGCGCGTTTTCCGGCGGGGACCAGCCCGTCCTTGACCCAGCCGTCGAAGACGGCGAGGGCGGTGTCGCAGAAGGCCGCATCGTTGATATGGGCGTCGATCTCGATCAACCGTGCGGGCTTGCAGTCGGCCTTGCGCGTCTCGTCGAGGAAGGCGGCCAGGTCATCGGGCTGATAGAGCGGCTCGCCGGGGAGATCCCAGGCCTGGATGCCTTTGCGCGGCACGATGTAAGCGGTCGGGCCTTTGGCGGCGGCCAGCTTGGTGGCGATGGTGCGCGCGACATGGCGGCGCTCGTCCCCATTGGCCGTCACAGAGGCGAGCAGGCGGTTGTGCGCGTGATAGGGGCGATCCTGCTCCACGAATGCGCCGGGCCGCCAGGTTGGGAAGTCGATCATGTCGATCGCGCCGGGGGCGACGATCTGCGGCACACCGCGCCGTCCCGCGCCCTCGATCCGGTCGGGCCCCGCGCTGACGACCGAACCGCCGAGATGATTGGCGAGTTCCTGCAGGCTGAAATCCATCACCGCGACGAACCGGCCTTCGGCGGCCAGTGCCTCGAAGGCGCGGCCGCCCATCCCGGTGGTGTGAAAGACGGCCACGTCATAGCCGCGCGCATCGAGGGCGGGCAGCAGCGTCTCCATGTATTTGAGACAGCTCTTGCCCAGCGAGGTCATGCCGACCAGGGGGCGCTCGATTTTGGGCGTCGCCGCCATGCGGCAGGCGCCGACCACCGCACCCGCGGCCTGCGCCAGCGACGAGCGGCAGATCGCGTTCAGTCCGAACAGCCCGCCGGCCCAGAGGATCATCATCAGATCGGGTGGGATGCGTTCGGGCGGCACCAGATGCGAATAGGCGATGGTCGAGATCACGAATTTCGGCACACCGAGCGGCAGGGCCGAGGCCGCATCGAGGGCGAGATCGGTGCCCATCGTGCCGCCGAGCGCCAGCAACCCGTCGATCTTTCCCTCGGCGTGCAGGCGCCGCGTCACCTCGGCGGCGCCTTCGGCCATCTTGGTCATGGCGAGGTTCTCGTCGCCCGCATGGGCGATGGCGTCGATTGTCGTGTTGGCGGCGGCAGCGACATCGGTATTGCCGATGGCGGCTTTCGGGATTGTCGAGGGACCGACACCCACATCCATGAACACAACCGTGCCGCCCGCCTGTTCGATCGAGGTCACCAGGAAGGCAAGTTCCGCCGCTTTGGTGTCGGCGGTGCCGATCAGAAGGATGCGGGGCGCAGCCATCGGTTCAGCCGGACAGGCGAGGCGGATGGAAGCCAAGAGCGGCGGCGATGCGCGCCGCGGCTTGGCGTACGCCGCTGCCGTGCAGTTTGATCGTGTCGCGGTTCGTCCGGGGTGCGGGAGTGGCGACGGAAATGGCGCCGAACGCGAGACCGTCCGATTTGAGCAATGGCGCGGCCACGCTGACGACACCGTCCTCGAACCCTTGATCGCCGACCGCGAAGCCGCGCTCGCGCACTTCGGCAAGCTGTTTGCTCAGCGCGGCATGGGACGTGACCGAGCGTGGCGCGTATGCGACCAGCTTGGTTCCAG
>CAZNZI010000230.1:0-2268 GCA_964577475.1 uncultured Rhodospirillaceae bacterium | reverse complement strand
GTGCTTCTTCGACAGCCAATACAACATCGCGCGCACGGCGGATCATCTCGGCGTTCATATCAACACCGTCCGCCAGAGGCTCGACACACTGCGCGACATCACCGGCGGCTGGGATGATCCCGTTTCCGCTTTGGAACTGCATGTCGCGCTGCGCCTCGATGCGATCACCGCGTCCCCCTGATCAGTGGATCGCCGCGTGGAGGATCTTCTCCGCGGTCGCTTCCGATCGGGTGAATTCGGCGACGATGGTGCCGCTCTTGGCCACCAGGATGCGGTCGGACAGGTCCAGGATCTCGGGCAGATAGGACGAGATCAGCACCACACCCGCACCACCGTCCGCAAACGAGCGGATGATCTGCCGGATTTCGGCGATCGCGCCCACATCGACGCCGCGGGTCGGCTCGTCGAAGATCACCAGCCTCGGCTTCTGTGCCAACGCTTTGGCGATGACGACCTTCTGCTGATTGCCACCGGATAGATAGAGGGCGGGCTGATCCTCGCCGATGCGGCGGATCGAAAGGCGCTCCTCCCATTCCCGCGCCAGCGCGCGCATCTTGGCGAGCGGCGCCAGCGCCTTGCCGCGTCCGAATTTCGCGAGCCAGCCGAGCCCGATATTCTCTGCAACACTCATCGTGTCGAAGAAGCCGTCGAGCTTGCGGTCTTCGCTGACATAGGCGATGCCGTCGGCCACCGCCTGGGCGGGCACGCCATAGCGCACCTCGCGGCCCTCGAGCCAGATGCGGCCACCGCCGAAATTGCGTTTGGTGTGACCCATGATCACCTTGGCCACTTCGCTGCGACCCGAGCCGATCAGCCCGGCGATCCCGGTGATCTCACCCGGGAAGATCGAAAACGACATGTTGTTGACCATGGCGCCCATGCGGATGTTGTCCACCCGCAGCACCGGCAGCGCGGCGCGCTGGGGCCCGGTCCTTCGCGGTGGGGGCACATGCGCCTTGAGATCGTCGCCGATCATGTAGCGGATCAGGCTGTTGCGGTCGAATTCGCCCGCGGCCCCGGTCTTCATCAATTTGCCGTTGCGCAGTACCGTGATCCGGTCGGCATGGGTCAGCGCTTCCTCGAGCGCGTGCGAGATGAAGATCATCGCCACGCCGCGCTTCTTCAGCGTCTTCATCAACTCGAACAGATGGTCGGTCTCTTCGGGCGTCAGAGCCGCGGTGGGTTCGTCGAGGATGATCACGCGCGCATCGTTCAGTACCGCGCGGGCGATCTCGACCATCTGGCGCTTGGCCGCCGAAAGCGAATTGGCCAGTTGCGAGGGGTCGATGTTGAAGTTGAGGCGCTGCAGCACCTGGCGCGCGGCATTACGTACCTTGCGCACCGAATTGAACGCGCGCTCGCGACCCAGAACCATGTTCTGCGCCACGGTCAACTGCGGCACCAGGCTGGTCTCCTGATAGACCATCGAAATGCCGTAGCGGGTCGCATCCTTGGGTTCGGTCAGATGGACCACCTCCCCATCGATGCTCAATGTGCCGGCCGATGGCGTGATGACGCCCGCGACCAGTTTGCACAGTGTCGATTTGCCGGCACCGTTCTCGCCGACCAGCGCATGGATCTCGCCCGGGAACAGTTCGAAATCGGCCTGATCCAGCGCCGCGATGCCGCCGTAGAGCTTGGTCGCGCCGTCGAGGCGAATGATCGGCTTGTCGCTCATGCGAGTCCGTCCTGCGGCGCGAGCTTGAGCAGCTCGCCGCTCGCACGGCTCACCGCGACCAGCGCGCCGTTCCAGAAGGTCACGTCGCTGATCGCATGGCGGACCCCGTTGGCGCGGGAATGGGCCGAAGCGGTCGGCATCAGCGCGGCGTTGGTCTCGATCACCAGCCCATAGGAGAAGGACGGCGCCCAGGGCTTGATCTCGCCGAACAGCCGCGTCGCTCCCAGTTCGATCGGGAAGTCGTGGCTGAACTCGGGCGTCTGCCGCGGCGCGATCCAGTAGCGCGGATCGATCTTGGCCTTCATCCGCGCCACGAAGTCGCGCTCGGTTTTCAGGAACTCGATCAGCGGATCGCGCCGTGCCAGGCAGGCCAGCGCATAGCCATCGCCGGTCTTGCGGATGCGTCCCAGATAGGCGGGATAGCCGCGCTGCATGACCTTTCCGGATGTTTCGATCACGCGGGCGCGCTCGAATTCCGTCACCACCAGCCCGCCACTGGTGCCGGGGGCAATCCCCATCGGGCAATGCAATCCCGTAGCGATGACATGGGTCGCACCCGAAGGCGCGATGCCGATCACTTGTCCCCGCGC
>CAZNZI010000229.1:0-9865 GCA_964577475.1 uncultured Rhodospirillaceae bacterium | reverse complement strand
TCACTTCGCCGACACGGAACCGGTCGTTGGTGGCATCGAGCTGCCGCTGCAGGACCTGTTCGTTGTTCTTGTTGAGATCGACCACCGCCTGGTCCTGGATCACGTCCAGATAGGCGCTGATCGCGGCAAGCAGGACACCCTGCTCCGTCGCGGCCAACTGGGCACGGCCGGCGTTGACCTGGGCTTCGGCCTGGGCGATCTGCGCGTCGGTGCGGCCGCCGCGATAGATCGGCTGAACCACGCTCAACGCGGCATCGCGGGCAAACAGGGTCTCGTCGCGCGACAAGGGCGCGGGAATGGTATTGCCGGAAATCTGATCGACGCCTGCGTCGCCGACGACCTTCACGGTCGGGCGCCAATTGGCCTTGGCTTCGGGCACGAGTTCGTCGGTCGCGCGCAACTGCGCACGCTGCGCAAGCAAAGCTGCATTACCTGTGTAGGCCGCGACCAGGGCGTCCTCCAAAGTTTCAGCGCGCAGCGAGGGAGCGAGAGCTAAACCGCTAACCAACAGACCGGCACAAAGGGATGTTCTGACGTACATTTTTCACCCAGAAAATCAGAGAACACCCACCCAAACGGCCCGATTCAGCCCTTTCCCATCCACGGCGCTACGATATCCGTGGATGTAGAAATAGCAAGAGATTTACAAGATTTCCTTAAGACGCCAACCCTCGATAAATCAAGGAATTTCTGGCGTTTGGAAGACGTCTTTAGGTGGTTTTCCGGATGGTCTCAGCCCGCCCGGTTCCGCCCTGAAAAGCTTAGAAAACGAAACCGGCCTTGCGGGCGAATCCGGGCAGGACGGCCGCGGCGGCTTCGAAGAGCGGCCGGGTGGAGAAGGTGTTGCCGACACGCAGGGTGATGGTGGCCGAGCCCACGGCACCCGGCTTCTTGGTCACCGCCAGCAGGCGGCCGCGGTCGGACAATTGGGCGGCCAGGGCGTCGGGGATTTCCGCCACGGCGCCTTCGACCATGATCACATCGTAGGGGCCATGGGCCTTGTCGCCTTCGGCAAGAGCGCCTTCGACCACGGCCA
This sequence comes from uncultured Rhodospirillaceae bacterium, assembly GCA_964577475.1. Classification (GTDB taxonomy): domain Bacteria; phylum Pseudomonadota; class Alphaproteobacteria; order Rhodospirillales; family Magnetospirillaceae; genus JASHSH01. The sequence continues at coordinate 8,829 of CAZNZI010000229.1, read as the reverse complement.
CGTTGTCGGCGCCCTGCTCCGCCAGCAGCGCAGACGCGCGGGCGGCCAAGGCCTTGTCGCTTTCCAGCGCCACGACGGTCGAGGCCAGCTTGGACAGCACGGCAGCGGAATAGCCTGTGCCGCAAGCGATATCGAGCACGACCTCATGCGATTGGATCGCCGCGATCTGCAACAGACGCGCGAACACCATCGGTTCGAGCAGACGGCGACCGCCGCCCACATCGATGTCGCCGTCGAGATAGGCGATGCTTTTGAAAACCTCGGGAACGAAGGCTTCGCGCGGCACCGCGTCCAGCGCGTCGAGCACGCGGCTGTCGGTCACCTTGTTGGTGCGGATCTGGTTCTCCACCATGTTATGGCGGGCAACGCTGAAATCCATCCGCAAACCTCCCAACAATCCCCTGCCCGGCCTAGCCGGGTGCCCAAAACGAGCTCAGGCCCAGTTTATACAAGCCGCCTCAGGCCAAGACAATGCTCGGGAAAGCCGCTCAGAGCTGCGTCAGCGCCCCGTAGGTATCGGGCCGCCGGTCGCGGAAGAACTGCCAGACATTGCGGACTTCCTTGATCATCTCGAAGTCCATATCGGCGGTGACCAGTTCGTCCTTGTCCTCGCTGCCCTTGCAGAGGAGCTTGCCGCGCGGATTGACGATATAGGAGCTGCCATAGAACTTGCCGACGTTCCACGGCGCCTCGGTGCCGACGCGGTTGACCGCACCGACATAGCAGCCATTGGCCACGGCGCTGGCCGGCTGCTCCAGCTCCCACAGATATTGCGACACGCCGGTGACGGTCGCCGACGGATTGACGATATATTCCGCCCCGTTCAGCGCGAGTGCCCGCCAGCCTTCGGGGAAGTGGCGGTCGTAGCAGATATAGACGCCGAGCTTGCAATAGGCGGTGTTGAACACTGGATAGCCTGAAGCGCCGGGCTTGAAGAAGAACTTCTCCCAGAAGCCGGCCACCTGCGGGATATGGGTCTTGCGATATTTGCCGAGATATTTCCCGTCGGCATCGATCACGACGGCGGTGTTGTAATAGACGCCGGTGATGTCCTCTTCGTAGATCGGGGCGACGATCACCATCGAATGCTTCTTGGCGAGCTCCTGCATCAGCTTGGTGGTCGGGCCCTCGGGAATCTTCTCGGCCGCGGCGTACCACTTCGCATCCTGGCTCGGACAGAAATAAGGCTGGTTGAACACCTCTTGCAGGCAGAGCACCTGCACGCCCTTCTTGCCCGCCTCGTCGATCAGCGGCACATGGGCGGCGTTCATCTTGTCGCGGATCTCAGCTGGCGACATCGAGGTGTCGCCCTTCAATCCCATCTGGATCAATCCGCCGCGCACCATCGTCATCGCCGCTCTCCCGCCAAGGCTGAAACGAGCGGATATGTTCGCGCCCGGCGGCGCGTGCGGTCAAGCCTTCAGGCTGCGCAGATCGATCGAAGGATCGGCGGCCTGCTCCGGCGTGACGGGAATGCCGCCCGCGATCAGCTTGCGGGCCGCCATGTGATCGATCGGGCTGTTGAGCGAATCGGCGCCGGTCAGTTTGCCATCGCGGAAATAGAAGGCCGAGAATTTGCGCGCGGCGACATCACCGCGGATCGCGTGTGCCGTGTGGCCGGTCGAGGTGCCGACCATCTGCAGCTTCACGTCATACTGGTCGGACCAGAACCAGGGCACGGCGTCGTAGAGGACCTGCCTGCCGACCAATGATGCCGCCGCCGAGCGCGCCTGGTCGGTGGCGTTCTGCACTGATTCGAGGCGGAAGCGGCCGCCGAAAAAGCGATTGGGGTGATTGGCGCAGTCACCGGCCGCAACGATCGCCGGATCGGATGTGCGCGCATATTCGTCGACGACGATGCCGTTGTCGCAGGCGAGACCGCAGGCCTGCGCCAGTTCGACATTGGGCACCACGCCGACGCCAACCACCACCAGATCGGCGGGCAAGGTCGTGCCGTCGCCACACTCGACTCCGGTCACGGCCCCGCCGTCACCGGTCAGCGCCTTCACGCCCGTATCGCATAGGATGCGCACGCCGTGATCGGCGTGAAGCTTCATGTAGAACGCGGAAATCAGGGGCGGCACGACGCGCGGCATCAGCCGCTCCCGCGCTTCGAGCACCGTCACTTGCTTGCCGAGCTTGCTGAGCGAGGCGGCGCATTCGAGGCCGATGAACCCGCCGCCGATGACGACAACGGTTTTCGTCCTGTCGAGATAGCCGCGGATGCCGCGCACGTCCTCGATGGTGCGGAGTACGAAGACACCGCCCAGCTCTTCGCCGAGCAGGCCCAGCTTGCGCGGTCGCGCGCCCGTGGCCAGCGCCAGGCCGGAATAGACGATCCGCTCGCCGTCTTCGAGCGTCACGGCCTTCGCCGCGCGATCGATCGCCGAGACGCGGCGGCCGAGCTTCACCTCGATCCCCCGGCTCGAAAAGAAATCGGCGTCGCGGATCGGCAGCCGGTCCTCGTCCATCCCGCCGGACAGGAATTCCTTGGAGAGCGGCGGACGATGATAGGGAAGCGTCATCTCGTCGCCGATCAGGACAACGCCATGCGACCACCCCTCACGATGAACCGCATCGGCGAGTGCCGCGCCGCAATGCGAGGCGCCGACGATGACGATCGGCGCAGCCATCAATACTGGCGGTCGGGAATGTTCACGGTGATGCCGGCGATCTTGTCGCTGGCGCGGATCTGGCAGCTCAGGCGGCTGGTGGGCTTGCGCTCGGCGGCGGCGCTTTCGAGCATCGCGCGTTCGATGTCGTCGGGCGGCGGCAATTTCGCATAGGTCGCGTCGTCGACATAGACATGGCAGGTGGCGCAGGAACAGGTGCCGCCACATTCGGCGACGATGCCTTCGACGCCGTTGCGCACGGCGCCTTCCATGATGCTCCAGCCTTCCTTGACCTCGATTTCGCGGTTGGTCCCCGACGGCTCGATATAGACGACCTTGACCATTAGACCCTACGTCCTTTCGCGTGCGCTCCGCGCCCCAAAACCCCCTGGGACGCAGAGGCAAGGTAGACGCGGCGAAGGCCGGACTCAACCCGAAATCCCGTTCCTGGCGCCGGGAACAAAATCGAGGCAAGATCATCACCAATCAAGAATGACGGGAGGATTCGGCGCATGTTGTCGCCGGCCGAGATCGACCAGTATCGCGAAACCGGCATCGTCGTGCCCCGCTATCGCCTGCCCGCCGAACGGGTGAATCGCCTGCGCACCACGCTCGACCGGCTGATCGCGGAGAACCCGGGCGTCCGGCCCGAGCGGCTGGTCAGCGCCCATATCGAAGGCAAGAACAAGGAAGGCGTGAAGGGCAGCACCGACTTCCTCGACCTCGCCCGTGATCCCGCGATCCTCGACCTGGTCGAGCAGGTGATCGGTCCCGATATCGTCCTCTGGGGTTGCCAGATCTTCTGCAAGCCAGGCGGCGACGGGATGGAGGTGCCGTGGCACCAGGACGGCCACTACTGGCCGATCCGCCCGCTCGCCACCTGCACCGTCTGGATCGCGCTCGATGAGTCGGTGATCGAGAACGGTTGCCTGCGCGTGATTCCCGGTTCGCACCGCACCAAAGCGCTCTACGACCACATGCGCGAAGACCGGACCGACGTGGTGCTGACCGCCCGCGTGCAGGACGGGCAGTTCGACGAGGCCACCGCGCTCGACATCCAATTGCAGCCCGGGGAGATGTCGCTGCACGACGTCTACCTGATCCACGGCTCGAACCCGAACCGCTCGCCCAAGCGCCGCGCCGGCGTCGCCATCCGCTATATGCCGGCGACGTCGCTGTTCGACCGCGGACTGATGAAGCGCGGCGACCAATCGGGATACGTCGTCGACTTTTCGACGCGCCCGATCTGGCTCTTGCGCGGCACGGACCGCACCGGCCGCAACGACTTCGCCGTGGGTCACGCTGTAAGCGCCGCCTGAGCTTATAGGCGCCTCGGCTAATCTTATGAGTGAGGCCTGGATTGCGATGCTAAGACCCCTCATTCAGCCGAGGGGGCGTTCGCGCACCTGTTCTGCATACGCGCGCAACCTTTGCCCGCAAAGGCGATACTTTCGCGCGGTGCTCGTGCGTTTCGGATGTTGAGCCGCCCCAATAGTTGGATACAATACGAATAACACAGAGTGGTCGCAGGGGTTTAGCCCCAAGCGGCACGGGTCATCGAACGCATCCCCGGAGGAATCCCATGAAGCGGCTTGCTGCCAGCCTGTCCCTGCCCGTTCTCGCCATCGCCATGGCCGCCACGGCGGCCCGTGCCGACGACACCCCGATCAAGATCGGCGTCCTCGTCGCGCTGTCGGGTCCCTTCGCCGATTACGGCCAGGAAATGCTCAACGGCATGAACCTCTACCTGGCGCAGCACGGCGACACGATCGCCGGCCGCAAGCTCCAATTCATCGTCAAGGACGACCAGGCTTCGGGCGAGGTCGCTAAGCGCCTCGCGCAGGAAATGATCGTCAACGACAAAGTCGACCTCCTGGCCGGCTTCACCATCACGCCGGAAGCGATGGCGGTGGCGCCGCTCGGCACCCAGGCCAAGAAGCCGATGGTGATCATGAATGCCGCGACTTCGGTCATCACCGAGAAGTCGCCCTATTTCGTGCGCTACTCCTTCACGCTGGGCGAAGACGCATCCGTACTGGCCAAATGGGCGGCAGAGAACGGCATGAAGAAGGTCTACACGCTGGTGTCGGACTATGGTCCGGGCATCAACGCGGAAGGCGCGTTCAAGAAATTCTTCACCGGCGCCGGCGGCACGATCGTCGCCAGCGACCGTTCGCCGCTGAAGGGCCCGGAATTCGCGCCCTTCATGTCGCGCGTGAAGGATGCCAAGCCCGATGCGCTCTTCGTGTTCGTGCCCTCGGGCGAACAGGGTGTCGCCGTGACCAAGGCCTATCAGGAAGCGGGCCTGGCCAAGGCCGGCATCAAGCTGATCACCACGGGCGACATCACCGACGAAGACATCGTCGACCAGATGGGCGACGGCGCGCTGGGCTTGATCACCGCCTTCCACTACTCCTCGGCCCACCCGTCGGAGATGAACAAGAAGTTCGTCAAAGCGTGGGAAAAGGCCTACGGCACCAAGATCCGCGTCGACTTCATGGGTGAAGCCGCCTATGACGGCATGCACGGCATCTATGACGCCATCGCCCAGCAGAAGGGCCAGGTGGATCCTGAGAAGACCGTCGAACTGCTGAAGAACGCCAAGTTCGAAGCACCGCGCGGCCCATTCGCCATCGATCCCGCGACCCGCGACGCGATCAATACCGTCTACATCCGCAAACTGGAGCGCCAGGGCGGCCGTCTCGAGAACGTCGAGTTCAAGAGCTACCCCGACGTGAAGGACCCGGACCACAAATAGGCAGAACCCTTTCGAGGCCAGGCCCGCGGACATGGCGGAGTCGCTCTTTCTTCTCCTGTTCAACGGTCTGGCCTACGGAATTCTCCTGTTCATCATGGCGATCGGCCTGTCGGTCACCATGGGCATGATGAACTTCGTCAATCTGGCCCACGGCGCCTTCGCGATGATCGGCGGCTATCTGGCTGTGACGATCACGCAATCCTGGGGTTGGCCGTTCCTGACCTCGCTGCCGATCGCCTTCTTCGGTGTCGGCGCGCTGAGCATGGCCTTCGAGGCCCTGCTCTACCGGCGCTTCTATCGCGCGACGCAACTCAGCCAAGTCCTGCTCACGATCGGCCTCGCTTTGATGTCGGTGGCCGGTGCCACCTATGTGTGGGGCCCGCAGCTCCGCCTGGTGACGATGCCCGACTATCTCAGCGGGCAGACCGATCTGTTCGGCATCGAGGTCGGCAGCTATCGTCTGTTCCTGATCGTGGTGGGCGCGATCATCGCCGCCGGTTTGGTCGTCGGCCTCGAACGGACGCGCTTCGGCGCCCAGGTGCGCGCGACGGTGGACAACCGTCGCATGGCGCAATCGCTCGGCATCAACGTCAACCGCGTCTTCCGCCTGACCTTCGCGCTGGGCAGCGGGCTGGCCGGTCTCGGCGGTGCGCTGGCCGCCAATTTCATCGGCGGCATGCTGCCTGGCTTCCCCATGGGTTACCTGCTGGTCTATTTCCTGATCGTGGTGACGGTCGGCGGCCTGGGTTCGACCTTGGGCGCCCTGCTCGCCGCGGTGCTGCTGGGCGTCGCTGACGCGGCGGTCAAATTCTACGCACCGCATTTCGCCTCCTTCGCGATCTATGTGCTGATGGTGATTCTGCTGATGTGGCGGCCCAATGGCCTGCTCGGGCGGCGCTGAGCGATGGGAAACAGCACCGAACATCTCGCCACCTTCGCGGGGCGCTCGCGCTGGCGTCCGGCGGAATTCGCCGTCTGGATCGCGGTCATCCTTGCCTTCTTCATCTTCCCCGACCGGCTGGTGCTCGGGAGTCGCGTGCTGATCGTCGCGATCTATGCCCTCTCGCTTGATCTGCTGCTCGGCTATGGCGGGATGATCTCGCTCGGCCACGCCGCCTATTTCGGCGCCGGTGCCTATGCCGCGGGGCTGATCGCAAATTATGGCTGGACCGAGCCGATCACGGGCCTTGCCGCCGCCGCGGTGATCGCGGGCGTGCTCGGCTATCTCGCCGGCTTCATCATCACCCGGCTCAACGGCGTCGCGCTTCTGATGGTGACGCTGGGCTTCGGCCTTCTCGTGGCAGAGCTTGCGAATTCGCTGAACGACATCACGGGCGGCTCGGACGGTCTCAACATGACTTTCGATCCGATCCTCGGCCGCTTCGAATTCGATCTCGCCGGGAAGACCGCGTACATCTACGGGGCGGTCTTCGCCTTCCTCGCTTTCGCCTTCGTGCGCCGCCTCGTCCATTCGCCGTTCGGCTTGTCGCTGCAAGGCTATCGCGAGAATCCGGCGCGCATGGCGCAGATCGGCGCACCGATGGCGGCACGGTTGCGGCTGGTCAACGGACTCGCGGCGGGACTCGCAGGCCTGGCAGGCGGGCTCCTCACCCAGACCAACCAATTCGTCGGCCTCGACTCGGTCGGCTTCGAGCGTTCCGCCGATATCCTGATCATGCTGATCCTGGGTGGTGGCGGACGGCTCTATGGCGGGTTGATCGGGGCGCTCGTCTTCGTGGTCGGCCGCGACGTCTTCTCCGAGGCCAATCCGCAGTACTGGTATTTCTGGCTCGGTGCGCTGCTCGTACTGATCGTGCTGTTCATGCCGCAGGGTATCCTGGGCGGCGTCGATCAGCTGATCGCGCGCTGGCGCAAGCCGAAAAAGGCCGCGGCATGACCGCCGCCCTCTCCACAGCGGGATTAAGCAAGAGCTTCGGCGCCCTGGCCGTGGCGCGCTCGATCGACTTCGCCCTGCCCGTCGGCGCGCGCCATGCGCTGATCGGCCCCAATGGGGCGGGTAAGACCACCTTCATCAATCTGCTCACGGGCGCGATCACGCCTGATTCGGGCAACATCAAGCTGGGCGACAACGACATCACCGCCACCAAGACCCACCGCCGCGTGCGCATGGGCTTGGTGCGCACCTTCCAGATCAACTCGCTGTTTCCCGACTTCACGCCGCTCGAAGCGGTGACGATGACGATCTGCGAGCGCGAAGGCGTGGCGGGCCGCTGGTTCAACAGCCTCAAAGGCCATCAGCCCAAGGCCGAGGAAGCCTACGCGCTGCTCGAACAGCTTGGCCTCGGCGATGAGGCGATGCGCACGACCAAGCACCTGCCCTATGGACGGCAGCGTCTGCTTGAGATCGGCATCACGCTCGCGGCCAAGCCGCGCGTGCTGCTGCTCGACGAACCGGCCGCCGGCGTGCCCGAGCGCGAGAGCCACGAACTGCTCGAAGCGATCTCCGCCCTGCCCGCTGATATCGCGATCATGTTCATCGAGCACGACATGGAATTGGTGTTTCGTTTCGCCAACCGCATCACCGTCCTCGTCGCGGGCCAGGTGCTGTGCGAGGGGACGCCCGCCGAAATTGCGGCGGATGCGCGGGTGCGCGAAGTCTATCTGGGGTCGCGCGGCCATGGCTGAGCCCCTGCTCGTACTTACCGATATCAGTGCCGGCTATGACGAGGCGCTGGTGTTGCACGGCGTCAGCGTGAGCCTCGACCCCGGCGACAGTCTCGCCCTGCTTGGCCGCAACGGCATGGGCAAGACCACGCTCCTCGCCACCATCATGGGCCACACGCGATTGCGGGGCGGCACCGTACAGTTCTCGGGACGCGGCCTCACCCACTCATCGCCCCATCACCGCGCGCTGGCCGGTCTCGCCTGGGTGGCGCAGGAGCGCGAAATCTTCCCGTCGCTGACGGTGGAAGAAAACCTCACTGTCGCCGCGCGCGGCCAGAAGTGGACGCTCGAGCGCGTCTACACCTTCTTCCCGCGCCTGAAGGAACGCCGCCGCAGCATGGGCAACCATCTCTCGGGCGGCGAACAACAAATGTTGGCCATCGGCCGCGCGCTGATGACCAACCCGTCGCTGATCCTGCTCGACGAACCGCTCGAAGGTCTCGCCCCTGTCATCGTCGAGGAACTGACGCGGGACATTGCCCGTATGATCAAGGAAGAGAACCTGACAGCGATCATCGTCGAGCAACACGCCCAGACTGCGCTGGGGCTGGCCAATAAAGCCGTCGTGCTGGAACGCGGCCGTGTCGCCTATGCGGGCGAAGCGGCGGCACTGGCGAAGGATGCCGAGACGCTCAACCGGTTGGTAGGCGTCAGGGGCGGCGCGAAAGCTTGATGCGCTCCTGACGGGGCACGCCCCCTCACCCCCACCCTCTCCCGCAAGGGGAGAGGGAGTTCTCCGTGCACGTCCCCTCTCCCTTGAGGGGAGAGGGACAG
>CAZNZI010000228.1:0-2114 GCA_964577475.1 uncultured Rhodospirillaceae bacterium | reverse complement strand
TGCGGCAGCATCGGGTTGTAGCTGCCCAGACGCTCGATGAACTTGCCGTCGCGCGGGCTGCGCGAATCGGCGAGCACGACGCGGTAGAACGGACGCTTCTTGGTGCCGGCGCGAGCCAGGCGAATCTTCAACGACATTGCTGCTCCTTCAGGTGATTTCGATAACGGTTAAAAACAAAAACGCGGAACTCAAAACTCAGCGACCGAAGCGGCCGCCACCGGGCATGCCGCCCGGAAACCCGCCGCCGGGACCGCCACCGCCGCCGCCCATCAGGCCGGCGAGACCGTGGCGCATCAGACCTTTCTGTCCCAGCTTGCCGACCTTTTTGATCATGTCGGCCATCTGCTGGTACTGCTTCAGAAGCTTGTTCACATCCTGCACCGTCACACCGGCGCCAGCGGCAATACGTTTCCGGCGCCCGGCCTTGATGATGTCGGGGTTTTTGCGCTCGGCGCGCGTCATCGACAGGATGATCGCTTCCTGGCGGTTGATCATGCGCGGATCGATATTGGCTTCGTCGAGCTGCTTCTGAATTTTGTGAACGCCGGGCAGCATCGCCATCACGCCTTTGATGTCGCCCATCTTCTTCAACTGGCGGAATTGCGCCGCCATGTCTTCCAGATCGAACTTACCCTTGGCGATCTTGGCGGCCAGCGCCTCGGCCTCGTCCTTCTCGACGGTGGCCATCGCCTTCTCGACCAGCGCGACCACGTCGCCCATGCCGAGAATGCGGCCCGCCACGCGGTCGGGCACGAAAGCATCCAGCGCATCCAGCTTTTCGCCGGCGCCGACGAACTTGATGGGCTGCCCGGTCACCGCACGCATCGACAGTGCCGCACCACCGCGGCCATCGCCGTCGGTGCGCGTCAGCACGATACCGGTGATGCCGATGCGCTCGTTGAACGACCGCGCGAGGTTCACCGCGTCCTGGCCGGTCAGCGCGTCGGCCACCAGCAGCGTCTCGGCCGGATGGGTCACGTCACGCACCGCGGCGACTTCGTTCATCAGGTCGTCGTCGATATGCAGACGGCCGGCGGTGTCGAGGATGACGACGTCATAGCCCTCGCGGCGGCCCGTCTCCATCGCGCGCTTGGCGATCTGGATCGGCTTTTCGCCAGGCACGATCGGCAGGCTGCCGACACCGGCCTGGCCCGCGAGAATTTCCAACTGCTGCTGCGCGGCCGGGCGCGTGGTGTCGAGCGAGGCCAGCAGCGTCTTCTTCTTGTCGCGGTCCTTCAGCCGCAGCGCGATCTTGGCCGAGGTGGTGGTCTTGCCCGAGCCCTGCAGGCCGACCATCAGGATCGGCACCGGCGGCACGGCGTTGAGGTTCAGATCGGCCGCCGCGCCCAGGGTCTCGACCATCGCGTCATGGACGATCTTCACGACCATCTGGCCGGGCGTGATGCTCTTCACCACCTCTTCGCCGACGGCGCGCAAGGCAACCTTGCCGACGAAGTCCTTCACCACGTCCAGCGCCACGTCGGCCTCGAGCAACGCCACGCGCACTTCGCGCAGCGCCGCATCGACATCGGCCTGGCTCAAAGCACCCTTGCCGCGCAGGCGGTCGAAGGTGCCGATCAGACGGGAGGAGAGGGACTCGAACATGCCTTGGCGCGCTAAGCCTTTGATCCAAAAACGAACTCAGGCCGGTGCGCGAACCCTCGCGGACCAGCCGGCCCCCTCGGGAGCACGGATACCTCAGAAGACTGAGATGGCGCGGGTTTTAGGCCTTTGGCCGGCGGGAGTCAAGGGTTGGGGAACGATCAGCGAGCGGGGACGTTGTCACATACGAAGCAATGTCACAAAACAAGAGTTGCTATTTTGTTCTATCTGCACTAAATGCCTCTGCCCGTAAGCGTATCAAGTGGAATCGGGGTTACTACTTTCCCGCGAATTGTGATGGAGAGTAGGATTTTCGGAATCTAAGTACTTGTTTAATAACAAGGTTTTAGTGACACATTTTACTAGTTGATTGATTCTAAACAAGTTTCTATATTTGGACGCTTCCAAAAAAGAGTGGACCGCTCACTCGACTAGGTGAAGCTTTGGGCGCAGAACAGTTTCCGAAATTTCAATTTGATCGGGAGAAGTATAAAGCCGCTGTGCTTTATATT
>CAZNZI010000227.1:0-3470 GCA_964577475.1 uncultured Rhodospirillaceae bacterium | reverse complement strand
CGAGCCCCCGAATACGGTTACCAACCGAGCCATTCGTCATCCTCCGCGGGGCTATACAGGGTTGCCCCGCACGCTATTCCAGGCGGTCCCCAAACGCAACCGTAAGGCCCGGCTTTTCAGCAACTTGCCGCCATCTTTTCCGGTCGCGAAAGCATTTGACAATATCGACCGTCACCGGTAACCCTCTCGCCCCTGGAGATGCCCGGGTTTAGGGTGTCCTCGTGGTGCGCCCAGGTGGCGGAATTGGTAGACGCACTAGCTTCAGGTGCTAGCGCCCGAAAGGGTTTGGAAGTTCGAGTCTTCTCCTGGGCACCACCCTCTCCCGTCCGCATCAACGCCGCAAGGCGGGCGAGGCGGGATCAACGACAGAAAGCGGCTTGAGGGGTTTCACCCGTGGCCGTTTCCTATCATCGCAATGACCTTCCCGATGGATTGCAGTTCGGCGACAGCATCGCCGTGGACAGCGAGACGATGGGCCTGAACCTGTGGCGCGACCGGCTCTGCGTCGTGCAGCTGTCGGGCGGCGACGGCAACGCCCATATCGTCCATTTCCCCGACCGCAACTATGCCGCGCCCAATCTGCGCCGCGTGCTGGCCGATCAGGCCATCACCAAGATCTTCCATTTCGCGCGGTTCGACCTGGCGATGATCCAGCGTCATTTCGCGATCGCCTGTGCGCCGGTCTATTGCACCAAGCTCGCCAGCCGCCTGGTGCGCACCAATTCCGACCGCCATGGGCTGAAGGACCTGTGCTTCGAACTGCTCGGCGTCGAACTCTCGAAGCAGCAGCAGACCTCGGACTGGGGCGCGGCCAAGCTCGACGACGCGCAGCTGGCCTATGCCGCGTCCGACGTGCTGCATCTCCATGCGCTGCGCAAGAAGCTCGACGAACTTCTGGTGCGCGAAGGCCGCTCGCTGATCGCCGAGGCCTGTTTCCAGTTCCTGCCGGTCCGCGCGACCTTGGATTTGGCCGGCTGGGCCGAGGAAGACATCTTCGCGCACTGATATCGGCGCGTATCGGCACGCGGCCTCCGTTTCGATTCCGCGGCCAAATTCCGGCTGTTACCAAGCCCATACAATAAAATCATCGACCTATCCGCCCGGTCGAAGCATACTGCGTGCCGGAACTGGGCACGGTTCATGCATGTAGGGGCCTGCGCGAGCCCCGTGCCCTCGTCGCAACGACTGCGGGATCACTGGGCATGGACACCACGCGCGCGGACACGGCCAAAACCCGGACCGATACCGACCTTGCCGTCGCGCGCCAGGTTCTCCGCACCGAAGCCTCCGCCCTCGAAGCCCTCGCCAAAGCCCTCGACGACACCCTGCCCCGCGCCCTCGACAGCCTGACGCGCGACGGCGGCGGCCGCGTCATCGTGACGGGCATGGGCAAGAGCGGCCATGTCGGCCGCAAGATTGCCGCCACCTTGGCCTCGACCGGCACGCCCGCCCAATACGTCCATCCCGGCGAAGCCAGCCATGGCGATCTGGGCATGATCACTGGCCATGACGCGATCCTGGCGCTCTCCAATTCCGGTGAGACCGCCGAACTCTCCGACGTGCTCGACCACAGCCGCCGGTTCGGCATTCCCCTGGTGGCCATCACTGCGCGGGCCGAGAGCGCGCTGGCCCAGGCCGCCGATCTCGCGATCATCCTGCCCGATGCCGCCGAAGCCTGTCCGCACGGGCTGACGCCGACCACCTCGACCACGATGATGCTGGCGCTGGGCGATGCGCTGGCCGTCGCGCTGTTGGAGCGCAAGGGCTTCAGCGCCGACGACTTCAAGATGTTCCATCCCGGCGGCAAGCTGGGCCGCAAGCTGCTGCGCGTCGCCGACCTGATGCATGACGGCAACGAGTTGCCGGTGATCACCGCCGACCGCGCCATGAGCGAAGCGCTGATCGTGATGACCACCAAGCGGTTCGGTTGCGTCGGCGTGATCGACGATGCGGGGCGGCTGGCCGGGATCGTCACCGACGGCGATCTGCGCCGCCACATGGAGCCGGGCCTGACCGAACGCGCCGTGAAAGACGTGATGACCGCCAATCCGCGCACCGTGCGCGCGGGGATGCTGGCCGGCGAGGCGCTGCGCGTGATGAACGAACGCAGCATCACGACCTTGTTCGTCGTCGACGAGGATCGCCGCCCGGCCGGCATTCTGCATGTGCATGATCTGCTGCGCGCGGGCGTGGTGTAATTGAGTGTGCTGGTGAAGGTTACCGGTCCATGAAACCGATCACCGTCATCGAAGCGGTCGTCCGGCCGCACCGTCTGCCGTCGCCGTCGCGCGCGCTGCGTCCGCGCTACAGCCGCTTCGTCGGCCTGATGAAGGTGATCCTGCCGGCGGTCGCGGCGGCGCTGCTGGGTCTCCTGGTGGTGTGGCCGCGGCTTTCGCCCCAGCACGAAGTGGCCACCGTCGCCTACTCGCAGCCCGACGAGACCCGCGTCGACAACCTCTCGGTGCGCAATCCGAAATACTACGGCACCGACGAGAAGAACCTGCCCTTCACCGTCACCGCCGATGTGGCGACCCAGCTCGACCCGAAGAACATGGTGGTGACGCTGGAGAAACCCGCCGCCGATCTGGTGCGCGGCGACGGCAAGGGCATGGTGATCGACGCCAATATCGGCTTCTACCGCCAGAGCGACGACACGCTCGACCTGATGGGCCATGTCGATCTGTACCGCGACGACGGCTACGAGCTGCACACCGAGGCGGCCCGCATCCTGGTGAGCAAGGGCAAGGCCTCGGGCGACCAGCCGGTGACGGGCCAGGGTCCCGCCGGCCAGTTGAGCGGCGAAGGCTTCGTCATGGCCGACCGCGGACGCACGATCACCTTCACCGGCAAGAGCAAGGCCGTGCTGATGGTCGGCCGGCCCACGCACAGGAAATCGGGGTCGTGATGCGGCGCGGCCTCCTGGCGCTGGGTCTCGTGCTGCTCGCGGGTTGGGCGGGGCCGGTTGCGGCGCAGAGCATCGATTTCGCCAACCAGCCCGGCGTGCCGGTCGAGGTCTATGCCGACAAGGGGCTGGAACTGTCGCAGGACGCCAAGACGGTGATCGCCCGCGGCAACGCGCGGGCCGTGCGCGGCCGCGTCACCGTGACCGCCGATACGCTGATCGCCCATTACCGCGAGCGCAAGACGACCGGCAAGCCCGCGGCCGATGCCGGCAAGGCGGCGCCCGTGGCCGTCAAGCCCGGCGACGAGACCGCCCAGGGCAACAGCGAGGTCTGGCGGCTGGAGGCCGACGGCCATGTGCACATCTTCACGGCGTCGCAGCAGGCCTTCGCCGACCACGCCGACTACAACATCGACGACGCCGTGGCGGTGCTGACGGGAAAGAACCTGCGCCTGGTCACCGCCAAGGAGACCGTGACCGCGCGCGACAGTCTCGAATACTGGGAGAACCGCCAGCAGGCGGTGGCGCGCGGCAAGGCCGTCGCCATCCAGGGCGACAAGCGCATCCA
>CAZNZI010000226.1:0-7905 GCA_964577475.1 uncultured Rhodospirillaceae bacterium | reverse complement strand
TCTATTCAACACGACCATCGCCGGTATCGACAATGCCGACGCGCTGCTACTGATCGGCACCAATCCGCGCTGGGAAGCGCCGGTGGTCAATGCCCGCATCCGCAAGCGCTGGCTGAAGGGCAAGTTCCCGGTCGCTGCCGTGGGGCCGCAGGTCGATCTGACCTACCGCCACCAGCATCTCGGTGCCGATGCCTCGGTGCTGAAGGCGATCGCCGACGGTTCGCATGCCTTTGCGCAGGTGCTGAAGGATGCCAAGCATCCGATGCTGATCCTGGGGCAGGGGGCTCTGACCCGCGAAGACGGTGCGGCGATTCTGGCGCTGGCCAGGAAGATCGCCGACTCGACGGGCATGATCGTCGAGGGCTGGAACGGCTTCAACGTGCTGCACACCGCGGCCGCGCGTGTCGGCGGCCTCGATCTCGGCTTCCTGCCGGGCTCGGGTGGCAGGGACACGGCCGGTATCGTTGCCGGCGCGAAGTCGGGCGAGATCGGTGCGGTCTATCTGCTCGGTGCCGATGAGATCGACATGAATGCGCTGGGCAGCGCTTTCGTGATCTACCAGGGCCATCACGGCGATGCCGGCGCGCATCGCGCCGATGTCATCCTGCCGGGCGCGGCCTTCACCGAGAAGAACGCGACCTACGTCAATACCGAGGGCCGCGTCCAACGGACCCAGATGGCGACCTTCGCGCCGGGCGAAGCCCGCGAAGATTGGAAAATCCTGCGCGCGCTCTCCGAATCGCTCGGCAAGCCGTTGCCCTATGACACACTGGCTGATGTGCGCAAGCGCCTGGTGCAGGTGAACCCGGTGTTCGCCGCGCTCGATCAGGTAACGTCGGCTTCGTGGAACGCCTTCGGTGCCGAAGGCGCAACCTCGTCCGCGCCGCTGGTCTCGCCGGTGGCCAACTATTACATGACCGACGCGATCAGCCGGGCCTCGCAGACGATGGCCGAATGCACCGCGGCCTTCGTCAACAGTGCCCAGCAGAGGACCGGCACCCATGGATAGTTTCTGGGACGGCTACCTCTGGCCGGCCATCATCATCGTCCTCAAGATCCTGCTGATCTTGGTGCCGCTGCTGCTCAGCGTGGCGATGCTGACCTATGCCGAGCGCAAGATCCTGGGCGCGATCCAGCTCCGCAAGGGCCCGAACGTGGTCGGTCCCTTCGGCCTGCTGCAAGCCTTCGCCGACGGGCTCAAGCTGCTGGTAAAGGAAACCATCATCCCGACCGGCGCCAACCGCGCCGTGTTCATCATCGCGCCGGGCCTGACCTTCGCGCTGGCCCTGGTCGCGTGGGCGGTGATTCCGTTCAACAAGGGCTGGGTGCTCGCCAACATCAATGTCGGCATCCTGTACCTGTTCGCGATATCGAGCATGGGCGTCTACGGCATCATCATGGCCGGCTGGGCGTCCAACTCGCGCTACGCCTTCCTGGGCGCGCTGCGTTCGGCGGCGCAGATGGTCTCCTACGAAGTCTCGATCGGCTTCGTGATGATCTCGATCCTGCTCTGCGTCGGCTCGCTGAACCTGTCCGATATCGTGCTCGCCCAGTCGCGGGCCGGCGGAACCTGGTTCTGGAACTGGTACTGGCTGCCGCACCTGCCGCTGTTCATCATCTTCTTCGTGTCGGGCCTGGCGGAAACCAACCGCCTGCCGTTCGACCTGGTGGAAGCCGAAGCCGAGCTGGTGACGGGCTTCAACGTCGAATACTCGTCGATCCCGTTCGCGCTCTTCTTCCTGGCGGAATACGCCAACATGATCCTGATGAGCGCCATCATCACCATCATGTTCCTGGGCGGCTGGCTCTCGCCGCTCCCGTTCGTGCCGTTCACCTGGGTTCCGGGCATCATCTGGTTCGCGCTGAAGATCGCGTTCCTGCTGTTCTGCTTCGTCTGGGTCCGCGGCACCTTCCCGCGTTAGCGCTATGACCAGCTCATGCGCCTGGGCTGGAAGATTTTCCTGCCGTTCTCGCTGTTCTGGCTCATCTTGACCGCCGGTGTGCTCGAAGCCACCGGTTGGCTGCCGAAGTAAGGAGACGCCCATGTCGTTCCTTGATCGCGGCGCCCGCACCTGGTTCCTGGCCGAGTTGTTCACCGGCATGGCGGTGACGCTGCGCTATTTCTTCAAGCCGAAGGTGACGATCAACTATCCCTATGAGAAGGGGCCGTTGAGCCCGCGCTTCCGGGGCGAGCATGCGCTGCGCCGCTACCCCAACGGGGAAGAGCGCTGCATTGCCTGCAAGCTCTGCGAAGCCATCTGCCCGGCCCAGGCCATCACCATCGAGGCCGAGCCGCGCGATGATGGCAGCCGCCGCACCACCCGCTACGACATCGACATGACCAAGTGCATCTATTGCGGCTTCTGCCAGGAAGCCTGCCCGGTGGATGCGATCGTCGAGGGGCCGAACTTCGAGTTCGCCACCGAGACGCGGTCGGAGCTGATGTACGACAAGCAGCGGCTGCTCGATAACGGCGACCGCTGGGAAACCGAACTGGCTGCGCGGCTGACCGCCGACGCGCCGTACCGCTGAGGCCGGGACCGAAGGCCCGAAAGAAGGACCGAAGAGCAAATGATCGTCCAGACCATCGTCTTTTGGCTGCTCTCCGCTGTGCTGATCGCCCGTGGCGTGATGGTCATTTCCCAGCGCACCCCGGTCCACTCGGTGCTGTTCCTGATCCTCGGCTTCTTCAACGCCGCCGGCCTGTTCCTGCTGGCCAATGCCGAATTCCTGGCGATGGTGTTGGTGGTCGTCTATGTCGGCGCGGTGGCGGTGCTGTTCCTCTTCGTCGTCATGCTGCTCGACGTCGATCTGGTGAAGCTGCGCGAGGGCTTCCTGCAATACCTGCCGATCGGCGCGATCATCGGCGCGATCCTGGCGATCGAGCTTGGCATGGTCTATGGCAGCTGGAAGATCAGCGAGGTGGCGCCGGCGGCGCTCGCGGCCAAGGCGCCCGATCCGGGCATGATCTCGAACACCGAGGCGCTCGGCCGGCTGATCTATACCGACTACATCTATCTGTTCCAGGCTTCCGGCCTCGTGCTGCTGGTGGCCATGATCGGTGCGATCCTGCTCACGCTGCGCTCGCGCGAGGGCATCCGCCGCCAGAGCATCGCCAAACAGAACCTGCGCACCAAGAAAGACTCGATCGAACTGCGCAAGATCCCGACCGGGGGAGGGATCTGATGGTCTCGCTGTTCGATTACCTCCTCGTCGCCGCGATCCTGTTCACGCTCGGGATATTCGGCATCTTCCTCAACCGCAAGAACGTGATCGTCATCCTGATGTCGATCGAGTTGATGCTGCTTGCGGTGAATATCAACTTCGTCGCCTTTTCGCACTTCCTGGGCGACCTGGTGGGACAGATCTTCACCCTGTTCGTGCTGACCGTGGCCGCCGCCGAGGCGGCGATCGGGCTGGCCATCGTGGTGGTGTTCTTCCGCAACCGGGGCACCATCGAAGTCGAAGAAATCAACCAGATGAAGGGCTGAGCCGCGCATGTACACGGCTATCGTCTTCCTGCCTCTGCTCGCCTCGATCATCGCCGGCTTTTTCGGCCGCAAGATCGGCGACAAGGCGTCCCAGCTCATCACCTGCGCGGGTGTCGGCATCTCGGCCGTTCTCTCGGTCATCGCCTTCATCGAGGTGATCGCCGACGGCCATCCGGTCACCGTCCATCTCTTCACCTGGTTCGCCTCGGGCGACACCGATGTGAGCTGGGCGCTGCGCTTCGACCAATTGACTGCGGTCATGCTGATCGTGGTCAACACCGTGTCGTTCCTGGTGCATGTCTATTCGGTCGGCTATATGCACCACGATCCGCATGTGCCGCGGTTCCAGAGCTATCTGTCGTTCTTCACCTTCGCCATGCTGGCACTGGTGACAGCCGACAATCTGGTGCAGCTTTTCTTCGGCTGGGAAGGGGTGGGCCTCGCGTCCTACCTGCTGATCGGCTTCTGGTACGAGAAGCCGACGGCTTCGGCCGCCGCGATCAAGGCCTTCATCGTCAACCGTGTCGGCGACTTCGGGTTCGCGCTCGGTATCTTCGCAACCTTCGTCCTGTTCGATTCGATGAACTTCGACGTGATCTTCTCGGGCGCGCCGGACAAGGCCAAGGCCACCTTCGACATCTTCGGCATGCACATGCACGCCATCACGGCCTGCTGCCTGCTGCTGTTCGTCGGCGCGATGGGTAAGTCCGCGCAGCTGTTTCTGCACACCTGGCTGCCGGACGCGATGGAGGGCCCGACCCCGGTCTCGGCCTTGATCCACGCGGCGACCATGGTGACCGCGGGCGTGTTCATGGTGGCGCGGATGTCGCCGCTGTTCGAATACTCCGACACGGCGCTGACGGTCGTCACCTATATCGGTGCCTTCACCGCCTTCTTCGCGGGCACGATCGGCTGCGTGCAGAACGACATCAAACGCATCATCGCCTATTCGACCTGTTCGCAGCTGGGCTACATGTTCTTCGGCCTGGGCGTTTCCGCCTATCAGGCCGGCATCTTCCATCTGTTCACACACGCTTTCTTCAAGGCTCTGCTCTTCCTGGGCGCGGGCTCGGTGATCCATGCGATGTCCGACGAACAGGACATCCGCAAGATGGGCGGCATCTGGCGTTATATCCCGCTGACCTATGCTGTGATGCTGATTGGCTCGGTGGCGCTCTCTGGTATTCCGCCCTTCGCCGGCTTCTGGTCGAAGGACGCGATTCTCGAATCGGCCTGGGCCGCGCATAGCGATGTGGGCTATCTCGCCTATTGGCTGGGTGTCGCCGCGGCCTTCATGACGGCGTTCTATTCCTTCCGTCTGCTCATCCTGACCTTCCACGGCAAGCCGCGGGCCGATGAGCATGTGATGGCCCATGTGCACGAATCGCCTTACGTGATGACCATCCCGCTGATGCTTCTGGCGGTCGGTGCAATTGGGGCCGGCTGGATCGGCGCGCATTGGTTCATCGGCGAAGGGCAGGCCGAGTTCTGGTCGAAGGCGATCTTCGTGCTGCAGGGGCATGATGCGCTGGCCAACCGTGAGCACATCCCGACCCTGATCGGCCTGCTGCCGACCGCCGTCGGCGTGGTGGGCATTATCGTCGCGATCTACATGTACGCGGTGAACCCGCAGGTCCCCAAGAACCTCGCCTACACGTTCGAGCCCGTCTACAAGTTCCTGCTGAACAAGTGGTACTTCGACGAGCTCTATGACTTCCTGTTCGTCCGTCCGGCGTTCTGGATCGGGCGTGGGTTGTGGAAGGGCGGTGACGGCTATGTCATCGACGGCTTCGGTCCCGACGGGCTTTCGGCGGTGACGCGCGGCGTCGCCCGCCGCTTCAGCTTCCTGCAGAGCGGCTATCTCTACCACTACGCCTTCGCGATGCTGATCGGCGTAGCGGCCTTCGTCACCTGGTACTTTGTGCGGATGAGCTGACCATGTCCGATTGGCCGCTGCTGACTATCACCACCTTCCTCCCGCTGCTGGGGGCGTTCCTCATTCTCACCATCCGCGGCGATGCCGAGGTGGTGGCCCGCAATTCGCGCAACGTCGCGATGCTGACCAGCCTGGCGACGCTGATCGTCTCGCTGGCCGTCTGGAACGAGTTCGATCCGAAAAGCGCCGACTTCCAGCTGATCGATCAGGCGAAGTGGATGCCGGGTCTGGCGATCAACTACAAGCTGGGTGTTGACGGCATTTCGTTGTTCTTCGTGCTGCTCTCCACCTTCCTCACGCCCATCTGCATCCTGTCGGCCTGGCAGGCGGTCAAGGTGCGCGTGAAGGAATATATGATCGCCTTCCTGATCCTCGAGACCATGATGGTCGGCACCTTCTGTGCGCTCGATCTCGTGCTGTTCTACGTGTTCTTCGAGGCTGTCCTGATCCCGATGTTCATCATCATCGGCGTGTGGGGCGGGCCGCGCCGGGTCTATGCGGCCTTCAAGTTCTTCCTCTATACGCTGTTGGGATCGGTGCTGCTGCTGCTGGCGCTGATCGCCATGTATTACGACGCCGGCACCACCGACATCCCGACCTTGCTGGCACACCACTTCCCGCAGTCGATGCAGTACTGGTTGTGGGTCGCCTTCTTCGCGTCCTTCGCGGTGAAGGTGCCGATGTGGCCGGTGCACACCTGGCTGCCCGATGCGCATGTCGAGGCGCCGACCGCGGGCTCGGTGATCCTGGCCGGCGTGCTGCTAAAGATGGGCGGATACGGATTCGTCCGGTTCTCGGTGCCGATGTTCCCGATCGCGACCCATGATCTTGCGCCGCTGATTTTCGCACTCTCGGTGATCGCGATCGTCTACACCTCGCTTGTTGCCCTCGTGCAGCAGGATATGAAGAAGCTGATCGCCTATAGCTCGGTCGCCCATATGGGCTTCGTCACGATGGGTATCTTCACGGTGACGCCGCAGGGCCTGGAGGGCGCGATCTTCCAGATGCTGTCGCACGGCATCGTCTCGGCCGCGTTGTTCCTCTGCGTCGGCGTCGTTTATGACCGCATCCACAGCCGCGAGATCGCGCGTTACGGCGGCCTAGTCAACCGCATGCCGGTCTACGCCTTCGTCTTCATGGTGTTCATGCTGGGCTCGGTTGGCCTGCCGGGCACCTCGGGCTTCGTCGGCGAGTTCCTGTCGCTCCTGGGGGCCTTCCGCGTCAACACCTGGGTGGCGCTGTTCGCCACAAGCGGCGTGGTCCTGGGCGCGGCCTATATGCTGTACCTGTACCGCCGCATGATCTTCGGCAAGCTGACCAAGGACGATCTCAAGACGATCCTCGATCTCAGCCCGCGCGAAATCGCCATGTTCGCGCCGCTGGTGATCGGCGTGTTCTGGCTCGGCATCTATCCGTCATCCTTCCTCAACCCCATACATGCCTCGGTGGCCAAGTTGATCGGCAACTATCACGTCGCGCTGAACATGGCGCATCAACTCGCCACGGCGGCGGCACAGTAAGGGGAGGGGCCGGATCATGACTCAACTCCCACACCTCCAGCCGGTCCTGCCGGAACTGATCATCGCCATCGGCGCGATCGTTCTCCTGGTCTTCGGTGTGTTCCAAAAGAAGGACGCCACCCGTACGGTCTCCTGGGCCGCGGTGCTGCTGCTGATCGTGGCCGCCGTCGCCGAGCATTGGGGCACCACGGGCCGTGTCGAGACCTTCGGCGGCCAGTTCGTGGTGGACGGCTTCGCCCGTTTCACCAAGGTCTTGATCCTGCTCGCCTCGGCCATCTGCCTGGCCATGGCCACCGGCTGGCTCCGTAAGGAGCAGGCCGAGCGGATCGAATTCCCGGTGGTGGTGCTGTTCGCCACCCTAGGCATGATGATGATGGTGTCGGCGAACAACCTGATCTCGCTGTACCTCTCGCTCGAACTGCAGAGCCTGTCGCTCTATGTGCTCGCCGCTTATCAGCGCGACAACGCAAAGGCGACCGAGGCTGGTCTTAAGTATTTCGTGCTCGGCTCGTTGGCCTCGGGGATGCTGCTCTACGGCGCATCGCTGGTGTACGGCTTCGCCGGCACGACCGGCTTCGATGCTCTGGCCCATTCCTTCGCCAGCGGCGTGCCGATCGGCGTGACGGTCGGCGTAGTGTTCGTCCTTGCCAGCCTTGCCTTCAAGACCTCCGCCGTGCCATTCCATATGTGGACGCCCGACGTCTACGAAGGCGCACCGACACCGGTGACGGCGCTGTTCTCGGTCGGTCCCAAGATCGCTGCTTTGGCACTGCTGATCCGCGCCATGATGGAACCCTTCGCCGCGCTCACCCACCAATGGATGCAGGTCATCGTGGTCATCTCGGCCGCATCGATGATCCGAGGCGCCTTTGCCGCCATCGCGCAGAGCACCATCAAGCGTCTGATGGCCTATAGTTCGATCGGCCATGTCGGCTACATGATGTGGGCCGTCGCCACC
>CAZNZI010000225.1:0-3047 GCA_964577475.1 uncultured Rhodospirillaceae bacterium | reverse complement strand
CGAAGCAAAAGGAACCGTGCGTCAAACTCCCTATTTTCAGTGATAAAGACGTGGTCTGCCGCGGTCGCACGGACGCGCTGGACACATCGCGACCACAGCCACAATTCAACCCCGGGCGGAGCCTCTATCGGTGTGACGATCGGCGTTCCGGACCGCAGCAACGCACGCCTGGACTTTTCCGTTCGGTGTGGTACCGACATATGGTTTGGGGGGCAAACGAGATGAACACAGGCGTGAGCGGGCGCATCGACGGTGTGGCGATTTCCGGCGCAGGGCCGGTCGGGTTGGTCAGCGCGCTATGCCTCGCACAAAACGGCATTCCGGTTACGCTGTTCGACTCGTCACCCGAGATCAACCCATCGCCGCGCGCCATCGTCTACCACTCGCCTACGGTCCAGGCGCTCGACAGTCTCGGTCTCTTCGACGACCTGAAAGCGGTCGGCGTTCTGAAGAAGGACTATCAGTGGCGTTCGCTCGACGGCTGCATCCTTGGCACTGTCGATATGGCGGTGCTCAAGCCCGAAGACACCGACTATCCGTTCAATCTCCATCTCGGCCAGCACAAACTCGCCGAGATCGTGATGAAGCATCTGCTGCGGATTCCCGGCGCATCGGTGCACTGGAATCATCGTGTCAGGGCGGTCGAGCCGGGGGATGACGGCGTCACCATCACGCTCGATACCGCGTCCGGTCCCCGGACGGTGACGGCCGATTGGCTGATCGGTGCCGATGGCGCCAGCAGCGGCGTACGCCAGGCGCTGGACCTCGCCTTCGACGGGATCACCTGGCCCGATTGGTTCGTTGCCACCAATATCGTGTACGACTTTGAAAAGCACGGCTATGCCAAGGCCAATTTCGTGATCCAC
The DNA here is from genome assembly GCA_964577475.1 of uncultured Rhodospirillaceae bacterium. Taxonomy (GTDB): domain Bacteria; phylum Pseudomonadota; class Alphaproteobacteria; order Rhodospirillales; family Magnetospirillaceae; genus JASHSH01. The sequence goes on along the minus strand of CAZNZI010000225.1, from coordinate 2,181 downwards.
CCCGATCACTGGGCGATCATCCCGAAGATCAACAATGACGGGTTGTGGCGGCTGACCTATGGCGAGCCGGGCTCGGTGCCCCGTGAAGCCCTGCGCGAGCGCCTCGAAGCGAAGCTGGCCCAGCTTCTGCCGGGCGGGGAAAAGGTCTTGCCCGAGGCGTTCTCGCCCTATCGCGTGCACAACCGTTGTACGGAGAATTTCCGCATCGGCCGTGTCCTGCTGGCGGGCGATGCCGCTCATGTCACCAACCCTGTCGGCGGGCTCGGACTGACAGGTGGGATTCTTGACGCGGTCGCCCTGGGCAATGCGCTGACCGCCGTCATCCATGGCGAAGCGGGGCCGGAGCGGCTCGACCACTATGCCGAAGATCGCCGGCGCATCTTTCTCGATATCGTTTCGCCGGTCACCGCCGACAACAAGCGGCGCCTGGCCGAGAGCAACCCCGACAAGAAACACGAAGACCTGGCCCGGTTCGAACGCCTGACCCGGGACCCGGCCTTCGCCCGCGACATGCTGCTTTTCACCTTCAAGCTGGTCGGATCGCCACTGCTCTCCGCCAACGTCAAGCTGAAGCGGGGCGTGTCTACTTCGGGATGATGTTCTCGGCGCGCAGCCGGTCGAACAGGTCGCGGAACGACTCCCAGCTTACCTGGAAATCGGTGAAGCCCAGCTTGCGGCTGCGGCCCATATCCGTCACGCATTCGACCGTTCGCATCAAGTCGGCATCCACATGCCACCAGGGCGCGATCTTCTCGATCGGATCGTCGCGCAGCTTGTACTTCTGCACGATCTTGGTCCATTCGCCGCCGATAGTGGCGAAGCGCTTTTCCAGCGGCTCCGGGTGGCCGGGATAGGGCGCGGCCGGCACGCCGAAGTAATCGGCGATCCGCTGCCACATATATTTCCAGCGGAACACATCGCCATTGACCGTATTGAATGCCTTGTTGGCCGCCTTCGGTTCGGTCGCTTCCCATTCGAGATGCTTGGCGAGGATGCGCGCATCCGTGATGTCGACCAGCCCGTTATAGGAGAGTGCCGAACCGGGAAAGACGAACGGCAGGCCGAATTCGCGCGCGAGGCTTCCATAGACGGCGATCGACGTGCCCATGTTCATGGCCGCGCCCGGTCCATAGCCGATCACCGTGTGGGGCCGCGCCACCGACCAGTTGAATCCGTGTTTGCCGGCCAGTTCGAACAACACGTCTTCCTGGGCGTAATAGAAATTGTCGCCCGGCACGCGCGGCATCTCCTCGTGGAAGGGCGTTTCGATATTGCCCTTCGCATAGTTCTCGAACGGCCCGAGATAGTGCTTCAGCCCGGTCACCAGCGCGGCGTGCCTGAGCGTGCCGGCCTCGACGAGCGGCGTCAGGCCGTTGCGGATCATCGCGGCATTGACGCGGCAGTTCTCCGCCTCGGTCGCCTGGCGACTCCAATTGGCGAAGAAGACGTGGGTGGCCTCGATACCGGTCAGCGCCGTCTTCGCCGCCGCCGCGTCGGTCAGATCGCAGGAGAGGGCACGCGCGCCGGGCAGGTTCTGATGGCTGTGGCGCGAGACGCCGGTGACATCCCAGCCCGAGGCGACGAGACGCTCGCCCAGATTGCGTCCGATCACGCCGCTCACACCGAAGACGATCGCCTTGCCTTTTGCCGCCATAATTTCTCCCCTTGCTTGCGGCTCACAACTTACAGGCAAAGAAAGCGCGTGGGCAGACCTGTTGCGCACGGGTGAGAATTCCCTCCCGACTGTCGCAAAATCGGACAGCGCGACTTTGGTGCGGTGCAATGCAATTTCTCCGCGACGCGGTTTGACGAGCGCGCCCGGTTCGCGGATGCTCTTTGTCCAGAATAACGAATGATCATCGAGGGGCGGAGACGATGGCGCGCGCGCAACTGGTGGCGACCTATTGGACGATCGCGGGTGACGTCTGGATCGGCGGGCCGACCGAAGTCAGCCAGATCGATTTCCGTACGCGGGTCGAAGCGGCGCGCAAGGCCGGCTATACCGGCATCGGCCTGATCCATGCCGATGTAATGGCTGTCTCCGAGAAGATCGGTTTCGCCGAAATGGACAAGATTCTCGCCGATAACGGAATGACGATCCGCGAGGTCGAGATCATCTCCGACTGGTATGCCGGCGGCGACCGCCTGAAACAATCGAACAAGATCCGCGACGACCTGCTG
>CAZNZI010000224.1:0-2999 GCA_964577475.1 uncultured Rhodospirillaceae bacterium | reverse complement strand
AAGCCCACGAGGGCAAAGGGGTATTGCAATGGCCGAACGGTCTTTTGCGCGCGAGGTCGAGGACCTCAAGCTGGGAGAAGGCGACATCTTCCGCGGCGAGGGCATTCTCGCGATCACCAAGGCGCTGCTGCAATCGGGCGTCGGCTATGTGGGCGGCTATCAGGGCTCGCCGATCTCCCATCTGATGGACGTGCTGGGCGACGCGAAACCGATGCTCGACGAGCTCGGCGTCCATTTCGAATCCTCGGCCTCCGAAGCCGCCGCCGGTGCGATGCTGGCCGCTTCGGTGATGTATCCGATCAGGGGCGCGGTGACGTGGAAGTCGACCGTGGGCACCAATGTGGCCGCCGATGCGTTGGCCAACCTCGCCTCGGGCGGTGTGATGGGCGGCGCGCTGATCATCGTCGGCGAGGATTACGGCGAAGGTTCCTCGATCATGCAGGAGCGCAGCCATGCCTTCGCGATGAAGTCGCAGATGTGGCTGCTCGACCCGCGGCCCAATCTCGAATCGATCGTGAAATCGGTCGAGGACGGGTTCGAATTGTCCGAGGTGTCGAACACGCCGGTGATGCTGGAAGTCCGCATCCGCTCCTGCCATGTCCATGGCAGCTTCATCGCCAAGGACAACAAAAAGCCGGCGTTTCCGTTGGCGCAGGCGCTCGAACAGCCCAAGCGCGACACCAACCGCATCGTGCTGCCGCCCGCATCGTTCCTGCACGAGCAGGAGAAGATTCAGAAGCGCTGGCCCGCCGCCATCGACTACATCAAGTCGCGCAAGCTGAACGAGTTCTTCGGGCCTGAGCAGGGCCAGGTCGGCCTGATCATCCAGGGCGGCATGTATAACGGCGTGATGCGGGCCCTCCAGCATCTGGGCTTGGGCGACATCTATGGCGCGTCCGCGGTGCCGATCTACTGCCTCAACGTCACCTACCCGCTGATCGACGACGAGATCGTCAAGTTCTGCACCGGCAAATCGGCCGTGCTGGTGATCGAAGAAGGCCAGCCCGAATATATCGAACAGGCGCTCAACACGATCCTCCACCGCCACGACATCAACACGCGCGTGCTCGGCAAGGGTCCGCTGCCGATGGCCGGCGAGTACACCGCGCCCGTGCTGGCGAAGGGCATCGGCACGTTCCTCGAAAAACACGATCCGTCGATGCTCGGCAACCGCCCGCCCCTGCCCGATCCGACTCCCGTGCTGCAAGACCCGAAGGTGAAGGCACTGGCCCAGGTGGTGCCGCCGCGTCCACCGGGCTTCTGCACTGGCTGCCCCGAACGGCCGATCTTCGCCGCGATGAAGCTGGTCGAGCAGGAACTCGGTCCCCATCACGTGGCCGCCGATATCGGCTGTCACCTCTTCTCGATCTTGCCGCCCTTCAATATCGGCGCGACGACGATGGGCTACGGGCTCGGCCCCGCTTCCGCCTCGGCCTTCAACGTACCATCGGGTAAGCGCGCGATTTCGGTAATGGGCGATGGCGGCTTCTGGCACAACGGTCTCGCCAGCAGCGTCGGCAATGCCGTCTTCAACAAACAGGACGGCGTGATCCTGATCGTCGACAACTATTACGCCTCGGCCACCGGCGGACAGGACATTCTGTCGTCGCGCGCCGACAACGAGAACCGGTCGACCAACAACACCATCGTCAACGCGGTGAAGGGTATCGGCGTCAACTGGGTGCGGCAGATCGACCGCACCTATAACGTCGCCCAGATGCGCGACACGCTGCGCGAAGCCCTCACCACGCCCGAACAGGGGCCGAAGGTGATCGTCGCCTCGTCGGAATGCATGCTCAACAAGCAGCGCCGCATCAAGCCGATCTTCAACAAGGCGAAGAAGGACGGCATTCGCGTGGTGAAGGAGCGCTTCGGCGTGGACGAAGACGTCTGCACCGGCGATCACGCCTGTATCCGCCTCTCCGGCTGCCCCTCGCTCTCGGTGAAGCACCTCGACGATCCGCTGCGCGACGATCCGGTGGCGGCGATCGACGAGTCCTGCGTCGGTTGCGGCAATTGCGGCGAAGTCTCGGAAGCGGCGGTGCTCTGCCCCTCTTTCTACCGCGCCGATGTGATCAGCAACCCGACCTGGCTCGACCGCATGATGGCCGGGTTGCGCTCCGCCGTGATCGGCTTCCTGCAGCACCGCCGCGCTGCCGGCCGCATCGCTTTCGCGGACTGAACCGATGAACGAGATCGCGCGCGCGCCCGGCGTTTACGCCGCCGACAAACCCATCGGCGTTGCGGTCATGGCCATGGGCGGCCAGGGCGGCGGCGTGCTGACCGATTGGATCGTGGCACTGGCCGAAGCCCAGGGCTGGCATGCGCAATCGACCTCGGTGCCGGGCGTGGCCCAGCGTACGGGTGCGACGATCTACTACATCGAGATGATGAAGGCGAAGGATGGCAAGGCGCCGATCCTCTCGCTGATGCCGAGCCCCGGCGACGTGGATGTGGTGATCGCCGCCGAGTGGATGGAGGCGGGCCGCTCGATGCTGCGCGGCCTCGTGACGCCGGACAAAACCATACTGATCGCCTCGACCCATCGCTCCTACGCGGTCGGCGAAAAGGAAAAGCCGGGCGACGGCGTCAGCGACCCGGTGGCGGTGACCGATGCCGCCGGTGTCGCGACCAAAGCCACCATCGCCTTCGACATGCAGAAGATCGCCGACGATAACGGTACGGTGATCTCGGCGGCGCTGTTCGGCGCGCTGGCCGGCACGCAGGTGCTCCCCTTCCCTGCCGAAGCTTTCGTCGCCGTCATCAAGTCGGGCGGCAAGGGCATCGAGCCGAGCCTGAAGGCCTTCGAGGCCGCCCGCCTCCGCGCAGCCCAGGGCGGGATCGCGCCGGTGGCCAAGCAGGCGCCGAAGAAACTCGATGCGGTGCCTGCCAGCGCCGGCCATCCCAAGCTCGACAGGCTTCTCGCGCGCATCAGGAGCGAATTCCCGGCTCAGGCGCAGTCCCTGCTTTATGCCGGCGTGAAGAAGCTGGTGGATTAC
>CAZNZI010000223.1:0-2356 GCA_964577475.1 uncultured Rhodospirillaceae bacterium | reverse complement strand
CTCGATCCGACCTCGACCGAAGGCGCGGTCGACATGCCCTATACGATTCCCAACATCCAGATCGACCTGCATTCGCCGCGCCGCAACTATCCGGTCGGCTGGTACCGTTCGGTCGGCCATTCGCATACCGCCTTCGTCAAGGAGACGATGATCGACGAATGCGCCCATGCCGCCGACAAGGATCCGGTCGATTACCGCCGCTTGCTGCTGACCAAATCGCCGCGCGATCTGGCGGTGCTCGACATGGTCGCCGAGAAGGCGGGGTGGAACCGGCCGATGGAGTCCGGTTTCTATCGCGGCGTCGCGATGCATGCGAGCTTCGGCAGCTATGTGGCGATCGTGGCCGAAATCTCGATGTCGCAGAACCGCACCATGAAATGCGAACGGGTCGTCTGCGCGGCCGATGTCGGCGTCGCGGTCAATCCCGATCAGGTGATCGCCCAGATCGAGGGCGGGATCGTCTTCGGCCTGATGGACACGATGTTCGGCGACGTTCCGATCAAGGCGGGCGTGGTGAAGGCCGACAACTTCACCGCCTACAAGCTGCTGCGCATGCACCAGGCGCCGCGCATCGAAGTCTATCTTCTGCCCAGCGACGAAGCGCCGGGCGGGGCGGGCGAGATCAGCACCTCGGTGATCGGGCCGGCATTGGTGAACGCGGTGTTCGACGCGACCGGCGAGCGCATCAGCAACCTGCCGGTGATCAAGCACAAGTTCAAATACCCGTGAGCGGCAAAAGAGAACGCGGATGAAAGTGTTTCATCGCAGAACCTGGTGGGTCGCCTTCGTGGTGCTCGCGGTCATCGTGCCGTTCGTGGCCGTCTGGGTCGACCAGTTGAACGCCGAGACCAAGTCCGAGGAATCGGCCGAATGGTTCGAGCGGATGGCCACCGTGATGCTGAGCCCGCGCTGTCTCAACTGCCATACGGTCGAGGACTATCCCGCCCAGGGCGAGGATCATCACAAGCACGCCAATAACATCGTCCGTCCGGCCTCGCAGCGCCGCTCGATCGCCAACGAATTCGGCAAGGGTGCCGATGCCGCGCCCTGCATCGACTGCCACGCCTCGGTGAACATGGGCGATGGCCGCCAGCCGGGCGCACCGGGCTGGCGCCAGCCGCCGGCCAGCATGGGCTGGGACCGCATGACCTCGGCGGCGGAACTGTGCCATCACGTCCTCAACCGCGAATTCAACGCCAATCGCGGGCCCGAGGATCTGGTCGAGCACATGACCACCGATCCGCTGGTGCAATACGCCTTCGATCCGGGCACGGGGCGCAAGAAGCCGCCGCTGACCCAGAAGGAATTCCACCAGGCGGTGCGCAATTGGGTGGCGACAGGCGCGGCCTGTCCCGACGATCCCATCACCGGCCAGCAAAGCAGCACGGGTAATTAGGATTTTGACCGATCTCACGGAACTGACCGTCGTCGACGCGGTCTCCGCGATTCGTCGCGGGGAAATCAGCGCGGAGGATTACGCCGACCGCCTGCTGGCGCAGCAGGACCGGCTCAAGCATCTCAACGCGCTCTCCTGGATCGATGCCGGGAAGGTGCGCGAACAGGCCCGCGCCGTCGATCTCGCGCGCAAGCAGGGTGCGGCCCTCGGCCTGCTCGCCGGCCTGCCGGTGGTGGTGAAGGACAATATCGACACGCTGGGTTTCCCCACTTCGGCGGGCACGGCCAGTCTGAAGACGCTGATGCCGAAAGCCGACGCGCCGGTCTTCGCCGCCCTGCGCGCGGCCGGGGCGATCCTGTTCGGCAAGGCCAATATGCACGAGCTGGCGGGCGGCGGCACCTCGTCCAATCCCGCCTTCGGCTTCGCGCGCAACCCCTATGACCCGCGCCGCACGCCCGGCGGATCGAGCGGCGGCACGGCGGCGGCGCTGGGCGCACGCATCGTGCCGGCGGGGCTCGGCACCGATACGGCGGGGTCGCTGCGCATCCCCTCGGCGCTGTCGGGCACCGCGGCCCTGCGCCCGACCATCGCCGGCGACCGCAAGCTCTATTCCGATGTGGGTGTCGTGCCGCTGGCGGCCGATCTCGATACGGCGGGGCCGATGGCACGCACCATCGCCGGTGTCGCGATGCTGCACACGGCGATCACGGGGCAGGCGGTGGCGCGGATCGAGCTGAAAGGCAAGCGCATCGGCGTGCCGCGCGGCCACTATTGGGAAAACGTCGACGACGATGTGCGCGTGGTGGCCGAGGAAGCGCTGCACCGGATGCGCGATGCGGGCGCGGTTCTGGTCGATGTCGATTTCAAGCCTGTGGTCCAGGCGGCGCTGCCGGTCTTCGACACGCTGCTGCGCAACGGTTTCAAGAACGATCTCACCGCCTACTTCAAGGCGCATGCGCC
>CAZNZI010000222.1:0-3473 GCA_964577475.1 uncultured Rhodospirillaceae bacterium | reverse complement strand
GGAGGCGCTGGGCCTGGGCCGCGGCTGGAGCAACGGCGAGCCCGGCACCGGCCGCACCTACCGGTTTCAGGACCCCGACGGCCACAATATGGAGATGTTCTACGAGCAGGAGCGCTATGTCGCGCCCGACCATCTCAAATCGACCCTGAAGAACCTGCCGCAGAAATTCACCGGCCGCGGCGTCGGCGCCAAGCGCATCGACCACTTGGCCCTGCTCTGCGGCAACGTCGCCACCGTGCGCGGCTTCATGCAGAACGCGCTGGGGTTCCGGCTGCGCGAGCAGGTGCTGTTCAACAAGGGCAAGACCGAAATCGGCTCATGGATGAGCATCACCAACGTGCATCACAACTGCGCGCTGGTGACCGATGTGCGCGCCCAGGGCGGCAAGAGCGGGCGGCTGCATCACTACGGGATGTGGGTCGACAATCTCAGCGAAGTGCTGCGCGCGGCCGATGTCTATCGCGAGAACGGCATTTTCATCGAAGCCGGTCCGTCGCGGCACAACCTCTCGCAGGCCTTCTATCTTTACGCCTATGAACCGGGCGGCAACCGGGTCGAGGTCTATTCCTCGAGCTATCTGATCTTCGCGCCCGATTACGAGGTCATCACCTGGAACGAGGCTGAACGCGAAGGCGGCATCTATTGGGGCGCCAAACTGCCCGACAGTTTTCTCAACTATGCCACCCCGCCGATCCCGTCCGATCCGGCCCACGCGGCCCTGGCGGCCGAGCTTCCCATCATCGATCCGCAATAAATTCCATGAGCGATGCGAAAACCCGCGCCAAGGTCACCTTCTCTCTGCTCGGCCAGACGGTCACCGTGCCCGAAGGCATGACCCTGCTCAACGCGATGCAGGTCTCCGGCCACGACCATCTCAAGGGCTGCGGCTGCCGCATGGGCGACTGCGGCGAATGCGCCGTGTATTACCGCAAGCCGGGCTCCGCCGTGACCCTGCGCGACTTCTCCTGCGAGATGCGGGTGAGCGAAGGCCTTGAGGTCATGGAAGTGCCCTTCAAGTGGAACCGGGCCTTTAAGTTGGCCCAGAACAAGGGCTGAACTCGCCCACCGCCTGCCCCTCGCATCGGAATTGGGCGGCGGTTGCCCATTGAACGGAAAATCGGGATAGACTTCGGGACCGCGTAAGCCCATCTCAAGGGGCAGGATCACCCGAGGAGAATTCCCATGTCCGATGTCGTCATTGTCGCCGCCGCCCGCACCCCTGTCGGTTCCTTCAACGGGAGCCTGTCCGGTCTGTCCGGTGCGCAATTGGGCGAGGTGGCGATCCGCGAGACGCTGAAGCGCGCCAAGGTCGAGGCCGCCGATGTCTCCGAAGTGATCATGGGCCAGATCCTGACCGCGGCCGTGGGTATGAACGGCGCGCGGCAAGCTTCGATCCATGCGGGCGTGCCGAAGGAAGTGCCGGCCTGGACCATCAACCAGGTGTGCGGCTCGGGCCTGCGCAGCGTGGCGCTGGGCGCCCAGGCGATCATGGCGGGCGACTCGTCGATCGTGGTAGCCGGCGGCCAGGAGAGCATGACCAACGCACAACACGCGATGTATCTCCGCACGGGCACCAAGATGGGCAGCACCGAGATGATCGACACGATGATCAAGGACGGGCTATGGGACGCCTTCAACGGCTACCACATGGGCACCACCGCCGAGAATGTGGCGCGGCAATATCAGATCACGCGCGACGACCAGGACGAATTCGCCGCCGGCTCGCAGGCGAAGGCCGTGGCCGCCGTCAGCGCCGGCCGCTTCAAGGACGAGATCGTGCCGGTGAAGATCGTGGTGAAGAAGGAAGAGAAGAGCTTCGACACCGACGAATATCCGCGCGCAGGCACCACGAAGGACGCGCTCGCCAAATTGAAGCCGGCTTTCCAAAAGGACGGCACGGTCACCGCGGGCAACGCCTCGGGCATCAATGACGGCGCGGCCGCCGTAGTGTTGATGACGGCCGCCGAAGCCGCCAAGCGCGGCCTGAAGCCGCTGGCGCGCATCGCCTCCTGGGCGCAGGCCGGTGTCGATCCCTCGATCATGGGCACGGGTCCGATCCCCGCCTCGCAGGCGGCGCTGAAAAAGGCCGGCTGGAAGGTCGGCGATCTCGATCTGGTGGAAGCCAACGAAGCCTTCGCCGCGCAGGCGCTGGCCGTCAACCGCGAGATGGGCTGGGACCCGGCCAAGGTCAACGTCAACGGCGGCGCGATCGCCATCGGCCATCCGATCGGTGCCTCGGGTGCGCGCGTGCTGGTGACCTTGCTGCACGAAATGCAGAAGCGCGATGCCAAGAAGGGCTTGGCGACGCTCTGCATCGGCGGGGGCATGGGTATCGCGCTGACCGTGGAGCGCTGAACCCGAGGCGTCTTGATGGCCGAGTCGAATCAAAAAGATCAGGGAGGATTTAGGCTCATGAGCAGGGTTGCGGTCGTGACCGGCGGTACGCGCGGCATCGGACGTGCCATTTCCGTGGCGCTCAAGGAAAAAGGCTACCGCGTCGTCGCCAACTATTTCGGCAATGTCGATGCGGCGCAGAAGTTCACCGACGAGACCGGCATCGCCAATGCGCGTTTCGACGTGTCAAACTACTCGGCCTGCGAAGAGGCGATCGAGAAGATCACCACCGAACAGGGGCCGGTTGAGATCCTGGTCAACAATGCCGGCATCACGCGGGACGCGACCATGCACCGCATGGGCTTCGAACAATGGGACGAGGTGATCCAGACCAACCTCACCTCCTGCTTCAACATGTGCCGTTGCGTGATCGACAGCATGCGCCAGCGCGGCTTCGGCCGGATCGTCAACATCGGTTCGATCAACGGGCAGGCCGGTCAGTACGGCCAGGTGAACTACGCCGCCGCCAAATCGGGCATCCACGGCTTCACCAAGGCGCTGGCCCAAGAGGGTGCCGCCAAGAACATCACCGTCAATGCGATCGCGCCGGGCTATGTCGACACCGACATGGTGCGCGCCGTCCCGCCAGCGGTGCTCGAGAAGATCATTGCCAAGATCCCCGCCGGCCGCCTGGGACACGCCGAAGACATCGCCCGCGGCGTGCTCTTCCTGGTCGCCGACGACGCCGACTTCATCACCGGCTCGACCATGTCGATCAACGGCGGGCAGCATATGTATTGAGTGGTCACTGACGACTGCACTTGTGACGCCGCCCCCTCACCCTCCCGCTTCGCGGGTCCCTCCCTCTCCCGCATGCGGGAGAGGGGCGGGGTGAGGGTCTCTATCCGCCACACCAGCCATCGATGACTCCCACCACCCGCGCCACCCTGATCGGCTGTGTCGCACTGCTGCTGTGGTCGACGCTGGCGATCCTGACGGCCCTGGCCGATCCGATCCCGCCCTTCCAGATGGTGGCGATGGCGTTCGTCATCGCAGCACTTCTGGCGCCGATCAAGTGGATCGCGCGGGGTGAGTCCGTAACCGCCCATCTGCGCCAGCCTGCCGGTGCTTGGGCGCTG
>CAZNZI010000221.1:0-2354 GCA_964577475.1 uncultured Rhodospirillaceae bacterium | reverse complement strand
AATCGGCGCCGATGACCTTGAAGCCTTCGTTCTCAAGCTCGCCCACCAGAGCCTTGAGCAACCCGTCATCGCCCAGGGCGCGCATGCCGGCGCGGGCGAAGAACTTGATCGTGCGAAAGTCAGGCCGGATCTCATTGAGCTTCGGCCGCCGCACCGGGCCGACCATCACAATGTCGCGCACGCCGGCCTTGCGCAGGATGTCGAACCCCTTGCCGCCTTCGCCGATCGAAATCCAGGCCTGCGGCACGTCGGCCGGCAACACGCTTTGCTCGGCGTGGCCCTTGAGCGCAAGGACGAAGACTTCGCGTCCTTGCGCCCGCGCGGCGGCGGCCAGGCGCGCGGGCATGGTCCCGCCGCCCGCGATGATGCCGAGTTTGTTCACGAGATACGGCCCGGGTTAGGCCGCATTCTCCAGCTTGGGCTGGCAGACGGCGCGCGAGGAGTCGGCGCGGATGAAATCGACAATCTCCATCACCGGCGCGACGGCGCTGAACTGCGAGGCGACCTCGTCCAGCCGTTCGATCATGGTGCCTTCAGGCGCGAACAACAGCCGGTAGGCATTGCGCAGCGCATGGATGTCTTCGCGCGAAAAGCCGCGGCGCTTCAGCCCCACCAGATTGAGCCCCGAGAGGTGGGCGCGGTTGCCGGTGACGGCGCCATAAGGAATGACGTCGTTCTCGACACCCGTCATGCCGCCGACCATCACCTGCTTGCCGATGCGCACGAACTGATGCACGGCCGAGTTGCCGCCGATGATCGCGAAGTCGCCGATCTCGACATGGCCGCCGAGCGCGACATTGTTCACCAGGATCACGTGATCGCCGATGCGGCAGTCATGGGCGACGTGAGAGCCGACCATGAAGAGGCAATGATCGCCGACCGAGGTCAGCATCCCGCCGCCCTCGGTGCCGGGATTCATGCTCACATATTCGCGGATCTGGTTGTTCTTGCCGATCGCGAGCCGGCTGTCCTCGCCTTTGTACTTCAAATCCTGCGGGCGGTGACCGATCGAGGCGAAGGGATAGATGGTCGTACCCTCGCCCACGGTTGTGATGCCGTCGACCACCACATGGGAGACCAGCCGCACGTTCTCGCCCAGCGTGACCTTGGGCCCGACGACGCAATAGGGGCCGATGCTGACCGAAGCCGCGATTTTGGCGGCGGGGTCGACAAGGGCTGTGGGGTGGATGTCCGCCATGCGGATCAGTTGTCCATGATCATGGCGGCATAGGTCGCTTCGGCCACCAGTTGTCCGTCGACTTTGGCCTCGGCGCGGAACTTCCAGACATTGGCGCGCTGGCGTTCCTTGAACACATGGATGTAGAGCGTATCGCCCGGCACGACCGGGCGGCGGAAGCGTGCGCTGTCGACGCTCATGAAATAGACCAGCTTGCCCTCGGCCGACGGCCCCAGCGTTTCGACCACCAGCACGGCCGCGGTCTGCGCCATCGATTCGATGATCAGCACGCCCGGCATGATCGGCTTCTTGGGGAAGTGCCCCTGGAAATGCGGCTCGGCGATGCTGACCTGCTTCACGCCAATGGCACTCACATCGGGGATCAGCTCGATCACGCGGTCGACCATCAGGAACGGGTAGCGATGCGGGATCAGCTGCATCACCCGGTCGATGTCGATGGTCTTGCCGCTGGTGTTGGTCACGGTATCCATGGCGTGGTCCTGTTGTCCCGACCCTATTCCTCTTCTTTGCGGCGCGCCAACCGCCGGAGAATCGCATTATGGCGCAACCATTCCCGCACAGGCAGCGCGGGCGAACCGGAGATCTTGGCCCCGGCCTCGACATCCTGCATCACGCCGGCCTGGGCGCCGATCTGGGCGCCCGCGCCGATCCTGATATGCCCGGCCAAGCCGACCTGGCCTGCCAGAACCGCGAAATCGTCAACCCGCGTGCTGCCCGAAATGCCGACTTGGGCAACGATCACGCAGCCGCGACCGATCTGCACGTTGTGCCCGATTTGTACCAGATTATCAATCTTGGTGCCCACGCCGATAACCGTGTCGGGCCCCGCCCCGCGGTCGATGCAGGTATTGGCGCCGATCTCGACATCGTCGTCGATCAGGACCCGGCCCAGTTGAGGGACCTTCAGATGGCCCTCGGCGCCCATGGCGAAGCCGAACCCGTCCTGGCCGATGCGCACGCCGGTATAGATGCTGACCCGGTCGCCGATCAGCGCGTGAGCGATCGTGGCGCCCGCGCCGACCACGCAGTCGTCGCCCAACACGACGCCGGGACCGATCACGGCATTCGCGCCGATATGGCAGCGCTGGCCGATCTCGGCGCGCGGTCCGATGACGGCGCCCGGTTCGATGCGCCCGCCCTCACCGATCAGCGCCTC